>CAZOOH010000278.1:0-2487 GCA_964581375.1 uncultured Muribaculaceae bacterium | reverse complement strand
TATAATTAAACTTACACGCTATGTTCAGAAAAGAGACAATCGACCAGCTTAAAGTACTGCAAACGCCTTTTTATTATTACGATTTAAGTCTTTTGAAAAAAACACTTGATTCCTATACAACAGAGTTAAACAAATACAAATATCACGCTCACTATGCCCTAAAGGCCAATGCCAATGAGCCAATCCTTACTCTTATTAAAAATAAGGGTTTGGGGGCAGATTGTGTCAGTGGAAATGAAGTAGCACTTGCGCTGAGAATGGGATTTTCTCCCGAAAAAATTGTTTATGCAGGTGTAGGAAAGTCCGATAAAGAGATTAATACTGCTCTTGACGGAAGAATTTTCAGTTTTAATTGTGAATCGGTACCTGAACTCAGAATTATTAACGATTTAGCTGCTGCAAAATCTATTGTGGCTAATGTCTCACTTCGTATAAATCCCGATATTGATGCACATACTCATAAATATATCAGTACAGGGCGTTCTCAGGATAAATTCGGAATTAGCCCGTGGATGTTTGATGAGGTACTTTCTGTTTTAAAAAGCTCCTCAAATCTTAAACTTGCAGGTTTACATTTTCATGTTGGGTCTCAGATTACCGATTTAGATGTGTTTGTTCTATTGACAAAACGAGTAAAAGAGCTCCAAAAGTGGTTTACGGACAGAGGTGTTTTTATTGAAAATATTAACCTGGGAGGCGGCTTAGGAGTTGATTATCTTAATCCCGATGAAAATCCGATACCTGATTTTGCTAAATACTTTTCAAAGATTAACAAGAATCTAGAAGTTATGCCCGGTCAAAATGTTCATTTTGAGCCTGGAAGAGCTTTGGTGGCTCAGAGTGGTACACTTATTTCCAGAGTTTTATATGTTAAGATGGGAAAAGGTAAGAAATTTGCAATCCTCGATGCAGGAATGAATGATTTGATAAGACCGGCCTTATATCAGGCTGTTCATAAAATTCAAAATCTCTCTTCGGAAGGGATTATGAGAAGATACGATGTTGTAGGCCCTATCTGCGAATCAAGCGACAGATTTGGCAAAAATATACTTCTGCCTAAAACAGAAAGAGGCGATATTATAGCAATCAGAACGGCGGGCGCGTATGGTCAGGTTATGGCAATGCGTTATAATCAAAAAGATTTAGCCGATGCTTATTATTTTTAAAATTTTACAATTATGAGTAGAGTAAATTCAAAAAGCAAGTACATCTTGTTACTTTTAGCTCTCTTCAGGAAGAAGGGGCTGAATCTTACTATGGAGGAGATTGCCAAAGGAATTAAACTTACCAAAAAAACACTTTACAATAATTTTTCTTGTAAGGAAGATTTGTTGAGAGAGGTGTTGACATATGTGATATCGGATCTCGAAACACAAATCGATATTGCTCTTGAAAAGGGTAAGGACGCAATTGAAGCCCTCTGCCTCACTTCGAAAGTGCTCAGTATGGGACTGGATAAAATCGGTTCTCATTTAATAAATGATTCGGCTGTTTATATGCCTGAACTTACCATGCTCGATCTGAAAGGAGGTATGAACTTCAATACAAGAATGATTAAGGAAAACCTCAACAGAGGAATTGCTGAAGGTTTGTACAGAGACGATCTTGATAAAGACCTTACTGCTGTCTTCTTTACAGCTGCAATGAGCCAATTATATTTTTATAATGGTTCATATATGCATTTTAAAGAGGCTTCAAAATTCCATAAAGAACTTATCAGATATCATCTGGAGTCTGTTGTAAACGACAAGGGCAGGGATTTATTGCGTTCATATCTTAAAAACAATTACATTTGCGACTCGAATTTTAAATAATGTTTGAAAATTTAATTGACCGACTGGAGAGCTCCTTCAAATTATTGAAAGGAGAGGGGAGAATTACCGAAATTAATGTTGCAGAGACATTAAAAGAGATTAGAAAAGCGCTGCTTGATGCCGACGTCAGCTACAAAATTGCAAAGACTTTTTGTGATGATGTTAAAGAGAAAGCTTTGGGACAAGATGTTCTAAAATCAGTTAAACCAGGGCAGATGCTTACAAAAATTGTTCACGACGAACTTGCCGAACTTATGGGCAGCGAAGCACAGGACATATCTATAAAAGGTAGTCCCGGTATCGTACTCATTGCAGGTTTACAAGGTTCCGGTAAAACAACTTTTTCGGCTAAACTGGCCAATAATACGAAATCCAAAAGAGGTATCAAGACAATGTTGGTTGCTTGCGACGTTTACAGACCAGCTGCAATCGATCAGCTAAAAGTTCTTGCCTCTCAGGCAGGGGTAGATGTATATACCGAAGATGGTGTTTTGGATCCGGTCTCTATTGCCAAAAATGCAATAGTAAAAGCCAAAAAGGACGGGTATTCCTTAGTTATTATTGATACTGCCGGCCGTTTAGCTGTGGATGAGCAGATGATGAACGAAATTGCTGCCATTAAAAAAGCAGTAAATCCAACTGAAACTCTATTTGTAGTAGATTCAATGACAGG
>CAZOOH010000277.1:0-2493 GCA_964581375.1 uncultured Muribaculaceae bacterium | reverse complement strand
CCAGCGACCCCCTGATTATGAGTCAGGTGCTACTAACCAACTGAGCTATGGGCCCTTATGCAAACGGTTCCACCAAGTCCCGTCGCAACGAGAGTAACCGGAACCGGCTTGCTTAATATTTCAAAGATAAACTAAATTATCAAACTTTGATCTCAACCTCAACTCCGCTAGGCAATTCCAGCTTCATCAATGCATCAACTGTTTTAGGAGTTGAGCTGTAGATGTCGAGAAGACGACGGAAAGAGTTTAATTCAAATTGTTCGCGTGACTTTTTGTTAACGAAAGTAGCGCGGTTAACAGTAAATATCTTTTTGTCGGTAGGAAGTGGAATAGGACCACTTACAACAGCACCGGTAGCTTTTACTGTTTTTACGATTTTATCGGCCGATTTATCGACCAACATATAGTCGTAAGACTTCAATTTAATTCTGATTTTTTGGCTCATTTTATTTTTTTGTTACCAATATCTTAATCTTAAAATTCTATATCAAATTCAGTATTAACTGATTATTCATCGTCATCGTCGCTAAACTTCTTGCCGCTCGATTTCTCGATTACCTCTTTTGCAAGAGATGCAGGGAGTTCTGCGTAGTGAGAGAATTCCATTGTGCTTGTTGCACGACCCGAAGAGATTGTCCTCAAGACTGTTACATAACCAAATTGTTCAGCAAGCGGAACTTTGGCTTTAACAATTCTTGCGTTTCCTTTTGAATCCATGCTGGTAATTTGACCGCGACGTTTGTTAAGGTCACCGATAACATCACCCATATAATCCTCAGGAGTAACAACTTCCAGCGACATAATTGGCTCCTGAATAATAGGAGTTGCCTTAGGTGCCGATTTGCGGAATGCCTGACGGGCACAAATTTCGAACGAGAGAGAGTCTGAATCGACAGGATGGAACGAACCATCCTTCAATACAACCTTCATAGCCTGAACTTCATAACCGGCAAGCGTACCGTTAGCCATTGCAGCTTTGAATCCCTTCTCAACAGATGGAACATATTCACGAGGAATATTACCACCTTTAACTTCGTCAACAAACTGAAGTCCAACAACTCCTTCGTCGGCAGGTCCAATTTCAAATATGATATCTGCAAATTTACCGCGACCACCGGTTTGTTTCTTAAATACTTCACGATGATGAACTGTAGATTTGATAGCCTCTTTGTAATTAACCTGAGGAGCACCCTGGTTAACCTCTACTCCGAACTCTCTTTTAAGCCTGTCAACAATGATTTCAAGGTGAAGTTCACCCATACCGCTGATAACAGTTTGACCGGTCTCCTGATCAGATCTTACTGTGAAAGTAGGGTCCTCTTCCGAAAGTTTGTTAAGTGCCATACCTAATTTGTCAAGATCTTTCTGAGTTTTAGGCTCAACTGCAAGACCAATAACAGGATCAGGGAAAGTCATCGATTCGAGAACAATAGGATGATTATCCACACAAATTGTATCGCCGGTTCTAAGTTCTTTAAAACCAACAGCAGCGCAGATATCGCCTGCCTCCACGAACTCAATCGGGTTCTGTTTGTTTGAGTGCATTTGGTAAAGTCTTGCAACCCTCTCCTTTTTATCGGACCTTGTGTTTAACACATAAGAGCCTGCTTCAAGTTTACCCGAATAAGCTCTGATAAATGCTAAACGACCAACATACGGGTCAGTTGCAATCTTAAACACCAATCCGCAGAAAGGCTCTTTGATTTCCGGTTTACGGATCTCTTCGTTACCTGTATCGGGATTAGTTCCTGTAGTAATGCCTTTATCCAATGGAGAAGGCAGATACCTCATAACTGCATCAAGCAGATACTGAACACCTTTATTTTTGAATGAAGAACCGCAAATTGTAGGAACAACAGCCATATCAATTGTTGCTTTTCTCAAAGCTTCAACAATCTCTTTTTCGCTGATTGAATCCGGATCTTCAAAAAATTTCTCTAAAATGGAATCATTGTACTCTGCAACCGATTCGATAAGCTTGGCTCTCCACTCTTCCACCTCGGCAACCATATTTTGAGGAATCTCCTTCTCAACATAGTTAACAAGTTCTTTGCTGTCTTGATCGTAGTACAAAGCTTTTTTGGTAATCAAATCAATAATCCCTTCAAACTTGTCCTCAGCACCTATAGGAAGAACCACAGGAATTGCGTGAGCACCAAGTTTTTCGTTCATCTCCTCAACAACTGCCAGGAAGTCGGCACCAACGCGGTCCATTTTGTTGACATAAGCCAATTTAGGAACTCTGTATTTATCTGCCTGACGCCAAACAGTCTCCGATTGCGGCTGAACTCTTCCCACAGCACAAAAAGTAGCTACGGTACCGTCCAAAACACGTAACGAACGCTCAACTTCAACAGTAAAGTCAACGTGACCGGGAGTGTCGATTAAATTTACCTGATATGTATTACCTTCATAATTCCAAAAAGCAGTAGTAGCAGCGGATGTAATTTTTATACCTCTCTCCTGCAACTGCACCATACAATCCATTTTTTC
>CAZOOH010000276.1:0-2501 GCA_964581375.1 uncultured Muribaculaceae bacterium | reverse complement strand
AGGCATTATAACCTGGATATCTTCAAAGGCAGAATTTACTCCTAAAACAATTCAAACTAAAGAAGAGAGAGAAAATCTTGTATATGCTGTTAAGATTTCTGTAAAAAATGACGGATTCTTGAGAATTGGAATGTACGCAGATGTTAAATTTCAATAAATAAGATGAAACCGGTTGAAGTAAAGAATATCCGAAAAAAGTATGGCGACATTGAAGCTCTGAGAGGTGTAAGTTTCAGTGCCGAAAAAGGCGAAATCTTCGGAATTATCGGTCCGGACGGATCCGGTAAAACATCTCTCTTCAGAATATTAACCACTTTAATATTAGCCGACGAAGGAGATGCCTTTGTTGATGGGTTTAATGTAGTCAGTGAGTATAAAAGTGTAAGAGGGATTGTCGGATATATGCCGGGCAGGTTTTCATTATACCAGGATCTTACGGTCGAAGAAAATCTTTCGTTGTTTGCCACAGTTTTTAATACAACAGTCGAAGAAAATTACCATTTAATTGAGAATATTTATAAGCATTTAGAACCATTTAAAAAAAGAAGGGCTGCTGCTTTATCGGGAGGTATGAAGCAAAAGCTTGCACTTTGTTGCGCATTAATACATAAACCGTCTGTATTATTCCTTGATGAGCCAACAACAGGAGTAGACCCTGTTTCTAGAAAAGAGTTTTGGGAAATGTTGCAAAAACTCTCCAATCAGGGGATTACAATAATTGTGTCTACACCTTACATGGACGAAGCCAATTTGTGTGATAGAGTAGCTCTTATTTTAAACGGTAAATTTTTAAAAATTGATACGCCCGAAAACATTGTACTTGCATACGACAGACCATTAATTTCGGCAAAGTGTTCGAATATGTCAAAATTACTCACTGAAGTACGAAAATTACAGGAAGTCACTACAGCATTTGCCTTTGGTGATCTTCTTCACCTTTCACTAAAGCAAAGTATCGATACATTAGATGAATTATTAGAAAAAATTATTAATCTTGGATTTAAAGATATTCAATTAAAGTGGATTTCTCCTTCAATAGAGGATTCATATATTTTATTTTCGGAAAATAGTGTTTCAAAAATCAAACAAGAATAATATTATGGAAAGTAAAGTTATTCAAGTTGAGAATCTTACTAAGAAATTTGGTGAATTTACAGCAGTAGATAATATTAATTTCTCTGTTGAAAAAGGTGAGATTTTTGGATTTCTTGGTGCAAATGGAGCTGGTAAAACGACAGCAATGAGAATGTTATGTGGATTGTTGAAACCTACTTCGGGAAAAGGGAAAGTTGCCGGATACGATATCAAGAGTGAGTCGGAAAAAGTAAAGGCAAGCATAGGTTACATGAGTCAAAAGTTTTCACTTTATGAGGATCTCAAAGTTTGGGAAAATATTCGACTGTTTGCAGGCATTTATGGGTTGAATGATGATCAAATTAAATTTAGAACTGACGAATTGCTTAAGATCTTAGGGATTGAACACGAAAGAAATTCTATTGTTGGATCAATGCCATTAGGATGGAAACAAAAATTGGCATTTTCACTTGCTATTATACATGAACCGAGGGTTGTATTTTTGGATGAACCCACAGGAGGAGTTGATCCTATGACCAGACGTCAGTTTTGGGAGCTGATTTATAAAGCTGCCGAAAGAGGTATAACTGTTTTTGTTACAACACACTATATGGACGAAGCAGAATACTGTAACAGAGTTTCAATTATGGTTGATGGTAAAATTGAAGCCCTTGGCTCTCCGGAAAATCTAAAGAGGGAGTTTCGTGCAAACAGTATGGATGAAGTTTTTCGTCATTTAGCGCAAAAAGCAAAACGTAAAGCAGATTAAATTAAGATATGAAACAATTTTTAGCATTTGTAAAAAAGGAGTTCCATCATATTCTTCGAGACCCACGAACAGTAATGTTACTGCTTATCTTACCCGTTATCCAAATTATCTTATTCGGGTTTGCTCTCACTAATGAGGTAAAAAATGTAAATATTGCTGTTTATAATCCCGGAAATGACGCTGAAAGCCGTGCAATAATTACAAGACTTGCATCCAATGAATCTTTCAATGTCACAAAATACATAAATAATCCTGCTGACGTATCAAAACTTATTGATAAAGGCGATGTAAAGATGGTAGTAATGTTTAGTGAAAATTTTGGTCAGGAAATTTTGCATACAGGAGAGGCAAAAATTGCCCTGATTGCCGATGCATCTGAACCAAATCTGTCTCAATCGGTAATTAACTATACAACAAATATTATAAATTCATACAACAGATAGTATTGATAAGGCTTCCCAGAATTTATACCATATTCCAATATTAAAAGCAAACTTTGGTTCAGGTCTCTTAAATGTAAATAAAAATGCATTAATAACCCATCTAAAAATAAATAGATAAATCAATAGATTTTTGGTTTATAACTTCATTAATAATGCGTCAACAAAGCATAAAATTAAAGGTCCTACACAAAAATAAGGGGTAAACCAAGTGCAAT
>CAZOOH010000275.1:0-2503 GCA_964581375.1 uncultured Muribaculaceae bacterium | reverse complement strand
CGAAATTCTTGCCGGTAAGTATGATATGGCTACATACGCTAAAAGCTATGAAGAGAATTTAAGGAAATCAAAAGCTCAGACAGAGCCACTTATTAAATTATCAAAAGTTGTGAATGAAGCAGTAAAGGTAAAGGATTATACAAAAGCTCTTAACGAGATTGAAGCAGCTCTCCCTACCATTGATCCGATGTTTAAGATATCGGTTATGAGCATGAAGTTCTCTATCCTCTTGAAATATAAACCGGTAGAGGCATTGAATTATGGGAAAGAGTGGGTTAAGGAGAATGCGAATGCAAAATCATCGGTTGCACTTTCAATTCTTCAGGAAGACGGGCTTCCAAAAGATGCATATCTGCTTGCTGTAGACTACTTAAAGGAGATGCTTCCAAATGCCAATAAATATGCAGTATACGATTACATTGCACAAGGTTATGCAAAGGCAGCTGATTTTGTAAATGCAGCAGCAGCTGAGAAACTGGCTATTGAGCAGGTAAAAATTCTTCTTAACTCATCCGATAGTCAGGGTTTGACTCAAGGCAAAGTAAAAGAGATGGAAGAGCAACTTGCTAAATATGAAGCAAAACTAAAATAAATAATCTCAATTTTTTCAACTCCGGATAATTTTTTGTTTAGGTTAAGTAATAATACATGTTTGTTATCCGGAAAGAGGCTGCCTAATTTTAGACAGCCTCTTTACTTTTTACATTTTGCAAGTATACAAAGTTTATACTTTCAAAACTATAACTTTTTCAACCGGCTGGAAACATATTGAATTGTCGCAACATTGGTAACTAATTGTGCATTTTACCTCGCCCGAACCGCTGCCGCTGATTTTTTGCCTGAATATACAATCTCCTTCGAAAATTGTTGTCCCAGAACTCCCCTCGTTTTTGAAAACCGGCAACATTAAATCGCCGACCTTTTTATAACCTGAAGGTATGTCAATTTTAATTTCAGTTTTAATAAAAGGTTCTTTTTCCGATACTTGTGCATAAGTATGATACCCTTTGTGAATCTTCATTCTTATGACAACTTCTTGTTGACCATTGGTCCCTTTATTAATAGAGGCAGCCAGCATTACAGGGTTTTTATCGTCTGTCTCGGCAGGCAGTGGTGGTGCTGCAGATGTTTGTGTAGAAACAGAAGCCGCAGTTTCTGCTGCGGCTTTAGTGTTATCTTCTTTTTTATTCAACACGGAGTAGTCATTACCCGGCACGCTTTTGTCTGTAGTGTTAATGAGCCAAACCCATCCGCCACCTTCAGTAAAGAACATCTTATCTTTATAGCTATTAAACCATTGCCTCCATTGTGCTGGTGTTTCGAAACGGCAGAGTGTATAACGGTGTAAAACTCTTGTTGCCAGCGCAGTATCTTCCCCCTTTTCCAGCATCGAAATAGCCTTTTCCAGAATTCTGATATCATTATTCCCTATCCCAAGTGTCCTGACATCGTCATCTATCTTTAAACCACCATCTTCACCACCATAAAAATATGGAGTATTCTTCTCATAATACTTTGCATACTCCTGAGCATCGTCCCCAAAAATTGCATAAAGTTGCGGAGCCTTTTGCTTTACATACTCAGAATATGTGGGATCCGGTTTGTCGCTAAGTTTATAGTCCAGGTAAATACTTTCCATTTGTGACAACTCTTCCCCTTTTGCCTTCTTTTCAAGAGCTGTTTTTCTAGTATCCAAAACCATTTTTGCGAACTCCTTATTTTGTTGGATTTCTGCCTGCCAGGCCTCTTTTGTAACTGAGTATTTCATATAAATCAAATTGTGTCTGGTGCTAACTCTGTCGTCAATCTTTTTGGCAATAGGTGCCTCCTTAAATTTTGAAATATAGACAATAGAATTAATAAATAGAATTTTACCCTCTTCGGTCATATCATAAGGTGCGGCAGAAAACCCCCAGTGGAAAAAGTTCCCGTGTCTCCCCAATGCAACAGCATTAAATGATTTAATACTAACTCCGCCGCAAATGTTTTCGGCATCAGGAGAGTCGGCATAACCATCGGGGCGGCTAACCATTCCGGGGCGGAATCCGAGATTATTTGAGTAGCCTTTGTGTTGAATACTAAACATTTCAACCGAATCGGGAATTTGTTCGTTATAAACCTTGGCATACTCTTTTGCTGCTTCCGGAGTCGCTTTCATTATAGGTTTTAATGCCACTTTATATGGACCATTAAAGATTGGATGATCATTTTCCCATCCAAATGCATCTTTATCTAAGCAGAGGCAATACCAGTCATTTTTAATACCTAATGAACGGCCAATCTTCTCGCTGTATTCTGCAATACATAAAGTAGGCCTATTGTAGTCCTGAGGCAGGTATGCAGCCGGTATTACCTTGGTTATGCGGCCTTTGTCGTCGCGCAAATATTTTTGTTCTCTCCACGGTTTTGGAGTTCCGTCAAAAATTGTAACATCGTAGTCATTTGAAAGGGTAGAACTGTATTCGCTTGTATTAATTACTTTTACACTTTTAAAGTATTGGTT
>CAZOOH010000274.1:0-2514 GCA_964581375.1 uncultured Muribaculaceae bacterium | reverse complement strand
CATTATCAAACAATCCGGTTGCGAAATCGTATTTTTTACTGCTCAGACATCTGCGGTAAAATGTCGCAACATTTCAATTAACTCCGAATCAGTTGACAAAGCTCTTGAAGTTGTACTCAAGGGAACTGGTCTTACTTTCAGAACTCAAAACGGAAAGTACGTGATAACCCAGTCTCCTACAGATACCGGACAAAAGGAGAAGCCTGTAAAAGAGATTACTGTTTCGGGAAGAGTAACTGACTCAGGTGGAGATCCATTGCCGGCAGTCAATATACTTGTGAAAGGGACAACGAAGGGAACCAATACCGATATAGACGGTAAATATAAACTAAATGTACCAGCGACTGGAATTATAATACAATTCTCATTTGTAGGGATGGAAACTAAAGAGTTGAGAATCGCGACATATTCCAATACAACCTTGAATATAATTTTAAAGGAATCAGAAAATACTCTTAAGGAGCTCACATTTGTTTCTACAGGTTATCAGAAGATGAATAAAAGGGATATGGTGGGAGCTCTGACCACAATTAAGGCAGATGATATTCTTCGTCCAAACTATGTCTCAATTGATCAAATGCTTCAAGGAGTTGTGCCTGGAATGATTGTTACAAATTCAAGCGCCAGAGTTGGGACTAACCCCACAATCCAGATTCGCGGAACCTCAACGTTACTTGGAGATTCATCTCCGCTATGGGTAGTCGATGGAATTATACAGGAAGACCCTATAAAAATTTCTGCCGCAACTGTCCTTTCCGACGACATGAAAAATATAATCGGCAATCAGGTTTCGTGGCTAAATCCTCAGGATATAGAAACAATTACTGTTCTTAAAGATGCCTCGTCGACTGCAATTTACGGCTCAAAGGCATCAAATGGTGTAATCGTAATTACCACAAAACAGGCAAAAGGGGGAGCTGACAGGCTTACAGTTAATTATACGGGAAATGTAACTGTTAATTCAAGACCAAACTACGGACAATTCAACTTAATGAATTCACAGGAGAGAATACAATTCTCAGACGATGTATTTACCTCGGGTGTTCCGTATCCATCTGTTCCGAATTACGATTATTACAGTTATGAAGGGACAAAAAGACTTCTTATCGAAGGGTATATTACTCAAAGCGAATTCAATTCTAAAAGAACTTTTTTTGAGACAGCCAATACTGATTGGTTTAAATTGCTTACCCGTAACGCTATAAGCCAAAACCATAACGTAAGTCTTACTGGGGGGTCAAACAAAATGAGTTTTACCTCTTCGTTAGCTTATTCAAACCAACAGGGGCAAGAGATTGGAAATGGCTCAGAAAGATTTTCAGGCAGATTGGCTACTTCCTACAAGATTAGCGAGAGGGCAAGATTGAGTGTCTCTATGACAGGAAGTTTTGTAAAAAACACCGGTTTTGGATATGGCGTTGATCCGATGAATTATGCAATAAATACAAGCAGAGCTATTCCGGCTTATGATGAGAGTGGAAATCTCGCATACTACCAAAAAGTTAGATCATATAAGTACAATGCAATTCAACCCTCTCTCGGATACAATGTTTTAAATGAGAGAAATAACTCATCTACAGACACATATAATATGAGATACTCGGCCAATGCCGATCTTACATGGAATATATTTCACTGGCTTACTTATAATTTCACGGGAGGTTATAATTATTCTAACAACAACCTCTCTACATACATGTCCGAGAAAACCTATTATATAGCTAATAACTACAGAGGTTACGACTTTGGATCTGCACTTCCTGATTCTGATTATTTTAAAGCGGCAATGCTTCCCTTTGGGGGAGAGTATTTTACAAATGATTCCAGACAATCTACATACAACATCCAAAATAAATTTTCGATGTTCTGGAATTTCAAAAATAACAGCAGGCTTAATGTTCTATTAGGCCATGAGTTAAGATCTTCAACAAATGTATCTGTCGGAAATACTGTTTGGGGTTACTCCAAAGAGAGAGGAGAAATAATAATTAAACCAACTTTGCCGACAGAGCTTGTTCCCACAGCTGGCTCAATTTATACCTATACTGGTTTCGGTATATTAGATAATATATATGCAAACAGATGGAGAAAAACCAATCAGACGAATAACTTCATGTCACTTTTTGCGACCTTAGCCTATACTTATAACGAGAAATATATATTGAATGCAAGTATTAGAAATGATTTCTCAAACAGATTCGGCCAGGATGTAAATAAACGCATTGATCCTACTTATTCATTTGGAATTTCATGGAGGGTTGCTGATGAAAAATTCGTTAAAGAGAATCTGCCACAACTTTCGCAGTTTAATATTCGTGCGACATACGGTATTCAAGGAAATGCTCTGACTAATGAGAGCCCGGAATTATTACTTAATAAACAGGCAAAAAAGAGTGTATTTAACCAATATCACTCCACTATCAGTAAAATTCCAAACCCTAACCTCACCTGGGAAAGGACGACTAACTGGAATTTAGGTGCCGATTTAATGTTTTTTAATAAAATTAGTCTGGT
>CAZOOH010000273.1:0-2519 GCA_964581375.1 uncultured Muribaculaceae bacterium | reverse complement strand
CTGTTAGTCCGTTTAGATTACCAGTTACGGTTTCTTAGCATGAACCATAACTTATTTATTGATTCACAAAATGTGAACAATATCAAAAACAATAATTAACCAAATAATGAAAGAATCTACTATTAAAACAATAATAAAAGCACTAGAAATTGCTCGTGCAAAGGTTGATGCTGAGTATTCAACTATTTATTTAAAATCAGTGTTGGATATCAATTTTGCAAAAGCGAATCTAGATCATCAAACAGATTTGATTGATTTATCTGAGAAGTTGTTACAAGCAGAGAGAGAGTTTAAACAATTTATATCTGAACAAAATGATAATAATAACAAATGATGGTCGAAAGTTATATCCGATACTTTTTGGTAGTTATAAGACTCCTGAATATTCTGAGACTATATTGTGTATAGATCCTGATGATATGGAAGCAGAAAATCCTAAGAAGATTAGAGTTCATATCTCAGAGATAAAAGCAATTCAAGGAACATATTCATTCCCGCTATATTATGCAAAACAAACAACAAACAAGGCCGATGATGCCAGGACTGAATCGGCCGCAAATATCAAATGAAACAAAGATTTATCCGCCCGTGGCAACAGAACAAAGAGCAGATCAAGGAGCCAATTTTAAACAAAATGGAGGAAAGGGAAAGGTCTGATGAATTATATCATACACGCAGATGGACAAAACTTTCAAAAGTTTTTAGGACAGAGCATCCGCTTTGTGCCGAGTGCGAACGAAAAGGAATCATAACTCCATCTGAAGTGACGGACCACATAATACCGGTCGGACTTTGTGATTTTTGGGAACAAACAAATTGGCAAGCATTATGCCGTAAGTGTAACATTATCAAGGGGAATCGAGATAAAAAGAAATATGGACAGGGGAGGGGGGTATAAATCTCTAATGCTAAAGTGCTGTAGACCACAACCCGAACTCGCTGTGAGAAATGGCAAAACTCAGAAAATGCCTTCTAATATAGACAGAGTAAGGATTTAGATAATTAAATTTTAATATTAACCACAATCCCCTGCATGAATTATACTCAGGGTTATAAAACGGCTTTTTTATGAAAACTTTTGTATTAACAGTTTCGAGGACGTTCCCAAAAACTCATAAACTGGCAGGGAAACCAACACATTTTACTGAAAAAATTGCTTGTGCTGTGTTTTGCCCTGGCGATTGTTCTGATTGTAGTTTTAAATTTCCTAAAATCCACACAATAAGAGGAAATTATGAACTTTGGGAAAAACGAGCAAAGCAAATAAATGACGGCAAAGCTGTTTTATCTATCCGTTATTGGAGTGGTTTGCCTTACCGCTCGAAACAAGTAGAACTTTATAAACTTGAAGAAATAGGAGTTCAGAAGCTAAATAACCCACAAAATTTTGTTTGGGCTGAAATTGATGGTAAAAAATGCAATTGGGAAGATGTTGCAAAAAATGACGGGTTATCATTCGATGATTTTTGCGAGTGGTTTAAAGTCAGACAAAACAGTCCGTTGGCAGTCATCCACTTTACGTGGTGGCGTTATTAAGCTGTTTTATAACGTTTAACGGTAAACTCTCGTTGCCGTATTAAAAGCGAGAAACTTAAAATTTACTACAATGGATGAAAGAGATTACAAAGCTATGAATAAAGACACACGAGGCAATGGAGTTTTACCGTGTGTTAGGCAAAGTGCATTTGGTGTTTATCCAGATAGCGTTGGCTTTGACTTAGCAAACGAAAATACATTAATGGCAGTTTTTAGAACAGAAGAACAGGCTAATAAATTTGGCAGAATGATGTGGGGTAGTTTGTTTTATGTTGAACCAATGGATTCTTCGCATTTTGCCTAACGTGATAGCAGCTTTGCGTTCGTGCTGCATTTTGAAAACGAACGTTTCACTTTAACAAAAAAAAATTGATATGAAAACGAAACTTGATAATACCGAAAATCCGCAGTATGACGCAAAACTGCCTGTTATGAGCGGTTTTTATACTGATGGTATAGACCATTCAAATTTAGAGGTAAACAGCCACGAATATCCAGAACACGAAGAATGCGTTTTTTGCGGTAGCACCTCTGTAACAATTACAGACGATAAAGATATATGTCATAATTGCGGTTATGTGTACGAGTAAAATCGCTCATAACTTGGGTATATATACAATTTTATTGAACAATATAAATTCAAATTAATTTAAAAATGGGTAATCGTAAAGGAATAGGAGGCCGTAAGCCTCTCCCGGATGAGGTGAAGGATTTGAGGGGAACGCTTGAGGAGCGCCGAGCACGTGGCAAAACTCCCGGAATTCCTCTTAGTAAGATTACTCAGGTGACATCTGCAAGGGGTATTAAGGTGCTGCAAACTGAAAGGGCGAAAAATATTTTCAAACAGAAGTGTAATCAGGTTATGGGATTGAAACTCTTAACGGAAGCTGATTTAGACAACCTGTCGATATATGCCTATAATCTTGATAAAATATTCGATTTGATGGCAGAGATCAAAGAAGAAGGGGATATAATAACGCTTT
>CAZOOH010000272.1:316-2536 GCA_964581375.1 uncultured Muribaculaceae bacterium | reverse complement strand
TGTGCAATTGGTAGGATTTTCCTATACTCCTGTTCTGGTTGCCGGTATCTTTAATATATACCCAACACTCTCTTTTGTTATTTTGATTGCAGGAATTTACAGCCTTTATGTGCTTTATCTCGGGTTTAAACCTATGACAAATGTACCTGAACAAAATTCTACAGGGTACTTCTTAACTACGATTTTGGTGACTATCGTGGTTTATTTGGTATTGGGAGCAATTCTTACCGCTATTACTACTTCAATAGGATTTGGTGTGCATTCGGTGCTTTAATTATTCCTGTCTTAATTGTAGAGAAGAGCAGCCGTAAATGGCTGCTTTTTATTTTGTCTTCATTTAATACTGTTTGCAACATATATTAAAATTTATATAATGTATGATATTTCAATATAAATAACTATATTTGTACTGAAATATCAGTTGTTATGAAATCAAACTTTAACTTAAATCAAAAAAAAATTTTAGCCCATTTAGGCGAAAATATTAAGTTAGCCCGTTTACGCAGGAAGCTCTCAACCCGTTCATTGGCGGAAAGATCTGGAGTTGCTGTTTCTACTCTTGTGAGTATTGAAGCAGGTTATCCGTCGGTTTCATTGGGTAATTACTTACAAGTATTAACTGTTTTAAGACTAGAAGAAGATTTTCTATTAATAGCAGATAAAGACCCTATAGGCAGGCAAATTCAGGATGCAGGATTAATTATTAAAAAAAGAGCTCCAAAAAAGATGGAGACTCAATCTGTAATTGAACATGTTGTAGATAAAGGAACATCAAAAGACCCTAAATTCAATTAAAATGAGACCGAATCTGGAAACTGAAATTTTGGTATATGCCGACTGGTATATGTATGATGAACCAAAATTGGTTGGAAAGCTTTACTTCTCTTCAATTAGAGGAAAAGCTGTGTATTCGTTTGAATATGACAAGAAATGGATAAAAACAGGTATTTCTATTGATCCGGAGTTGCCATTATTCTCCGGTAAACATTATGCATCTTCAAATGATAACTTCGGCATTTTTAAAGACTCCTCACCTGATCGTTGGGGTCAATTGCTGATGAAGCGTCGTGAGGTTATATTGGCCAAACATGAAAAGCGTGAGCCACTACCATTATTTGGAATTGATTTCTTGTTGGGCGTTCATGATGGTCACCGAATGGGAGGTTTGCGGTTTAAAGAAACTGAAGATGGTTGCTTTTTGAGTAATGATGTGAGATTAGCTTCTCCTCCATGGACTACATTAAGAGATTTGGAAAATGCAGTTGAACAATATGAAAAGAATGCCGATAAATTGGATGAATCCTCTTTGAAATGGATTAACCAACTTATAGCTCCTGGTTCTTCGTTAGGTGGGGCTCGCCCTAAAGCCAATGTGGCAGACAATGAAGGTAAGCAATGGATAGCAAAATTTCCGAGTATTAATGATGATTCGGATGTAGGATTGTGGGAAATGATTGTGCATGAACTTGCAATAAAAGCGGGAATTACTGTGCCTCGTGCTACTGTCAAAAAACTAGGTTCATCTAATCACACATATTTATCTCAACGCTTTGACAGGACTGAGAATAATAAAAGGATTCATTTTGCGTCTGCAATGACTGTATTACAAAAGGTCGATGGAGATGATTCTGACAGCGGTGTAAGTTATTTGAATTTAGCTAATTATATTAAATCGGAATGTGTAAATGCAAAGTCCGATCTTGAGGAGCTTTTTAGACGTGTGTTATTTTCCGTTTGCGTTTCCAATACAGATGATCATTTACGAAATCATGGATTTTTGTATACTGTTGCCGGCTGGATTTTAGCTCCGGCATTTGACATTAATGCTAATGAAACAGGAACCGGTTTGAAGTTAAATATTGATGAGGCAGATAACTCTTTGGACATTGATTTGGTTATGAAAACAGCCCCATTTTATTTGCTTTCAGAAAAACGTGCTACAGAAATTAAAGATGAGGTTATTACAGCTGTTGCTTTATGGAGAAAGATTGCCGTTAAGCACAGAATTTCCAAAATGGAGATTGAGAGGAAGGCAAAAGCTTTTAAGGTTTAGTGGTTGTGCGTTCGGTGATCCCTTTTTGGGGGGGCTTTAATAGAGAAGTTTTTTTGAGCTGTGCTTTCCGCCCCCCTGTGGGATTACCTCTCTGCGTTCGGTGATCCCTTGGTGGGGGGGCTTTAATAGAGAAGTTTTTTTGAGCTGTGCTTTCCGCCCCCCTGTGG
>CAZOOH010000272.1:0-216 GCA_964581375.1 uncultured Muribaculaceae bacterium | reverse complement strand
GATTACCTCTCTGCGTTCGGTGATCCCTTTTTGGGGGGGCTTTAATAAACAAAAACTTTTTGCTGCGCAAAAAGTGCAAAAAGCAAAAAGAGGAATCACAAATAAATTTGTATTCCTCTTTTTGTTCTTTTGCATCCGCTGAGCGGATTTTTTGTTTATTAGCGGAGAGAGAGGGATTCGAACCCCCGGAACCTCGCAGTTCAACGGTTTTCAAGA
>CAZOOH010000271.1:0-2540 GCA_964581375.1 uncultured Muribaculaceae bacterium | reverse complement strand
GCCTGCCCTTTTTTTACTATGCTTCCTGCATCTACAAAAACGGAGTGAATCTTGCCTGGTATATCTGAACTTACTTTAGTTTCTTTATTGGGCTCAAAAGTTCCTGTATAAACTTTTTCATTCATTACACTTTCTTTCTTCAAGGTTATCGCTTCTACATTTATAGACTGTGATTTGTCATATTTGTAAACTCTGGTTTCTGTTGTTTTTTTATTGCTTACGAGGCGTAATACAACTAAAGCAATAAGAGCAAAAAGGGCAACTATAGATATTATTTTTTTCATTTGAGGTTACTTGTTTTTTTGATTATTGTAACTAATATTTCCTGTCAATTTTTTCAGTTCCAAATCTGCTTTTAAATATTCAATTATTGCAGACAAGTATGATTGTTGAGCCTCACGCAGAGAGTTATCGGCTAAAATGACATCTGTTAAAGATGCAACTCCCTCTGATTGCTGTAATAAGGTTTGTTCATATACTTCCTGAGCTAGTGAAATCTGATTATGAGTTGTTATTATTGTTTTGTTAGCAACATTTTTTTGTGATGCAGAGTTTTCTGTAAGCATTTTATTTTGCTCACTAATAAGACTTAACTGTATGTTACTGTTTTGCAGTTCCACCTTTTTTTGATTGATTTTTTTTCTGATAACAGTACCGCTAAACAATGGAAATGATAATTGTATACCGGCAAAGCTAATAGGGTAGAATTTAAGGAAATCATTGGGTTTCTTGTCATAGCCATAGCCATTTTGCCCATAAGTACCATATAGCGAAAGTGTTGGTAATCGGGATGATTGTAAAGTGTTAAGTTCGGAAGACACCAATCTTTTTTGAGTCTCTGCAATTCTAATATCAATTGTAGTAAAACGAATATAATCATTACCATTTGGAAGAGTTATATTATCATCAATTTGAATATTGTAGTCAAAAGGTATTCCTATAGAGAATTTCAACGCGTTCACCACTTGATGATATTTATTTAAAATCACCTCTTTTTGAGTATTCAACAGTTCTACCTGCAAACGAACCTTATTTACATCAGTATTCCTTGCAAGCAGATTTTCTTTTAACAATTCTATGTTTTTTAAGAGTTTATTTGAATTGATAAGATTGCTGTCAATAAAACGTAATTGATAATTTAAAATTTGCGCATTGTAATACAGGTTGCATACATCAAAATATACTTGTTCTTCGGTTTTTTGGTACTGTAATTCGGTAATTTCATAAGCGATTCTTGTCGTTTCAATTGCTCCGTAAATCTGAGGATTGTAAAGAGGTGCCATCAATTGCAAGCTGGCATTTACATTATGCGGAACGCCAAACTGAGCCTCTTTAAATGTTCCGGCAGGACCACCGAAAACAGCGGCAGGCATAAGCTGATATGGAAGCTCTATATTATAACGGTAGTCTGCCGTAACATTAAGTTTTGGGATTAAATTAGCTATAGCCTCTTTGTGTTTTTGATCGCCGATTATAATCCAATTTTTGCTCATCTGCAAGTTCTTATTGTTAATCATTGCAGTATCTAAGCATTGTTTTAGTTTCCAGACCTGAGAAATTGCAAGGGTTGGGGTTAATAAGATAATTAAGGCAAGAATCTTGTATCTATGTGAGTGAATATTTACAAACATAATTGTATAAATTTTTTTAATCATTTATTGAGGAAATTTAAAATTACATGATTTTTACTGATGCGGATTTACTTTAATAATTGATAAAATAGAATTAACCATATTTTCTCCATGCAACATTATATCGGATTTAAAGTTCTCTACCTTCCATTTATATAACAGCATGCGAAAAGCACCCATTACTATATTGGTAAGCTCTTCACTTTTGACATTGTTTGTAAATAATCCGTTTTTCTGACCTTCAATTATAATTGGCATTAAATGCTTTATTTTTGTTTCCATCAATTTCTTTATGGTCTCATTTATTTGTTGGCTTTCCTCTAGTAGGCCGTCAGAAAATACAGCAACCACAAAATGGGGATTGTTTTTGAAATAGTTGATCTGGCTCCTAAAAAGAGACTTGAATTTTCCCTCTGTATTATCGGGGTTGTTAAGAGATTTAAGCAATCTTTCATCAATACTATCTGCCAAATAATTAAGCATTGTAATAATAATTTTTTCTTTGCTAGGAAAGTGGCGGTAAATTGCACTCTCAGAAAAATTCATTTCTTTGGCCAAGTTTTTTATCGTAAGCCCGCTAACACCGGAAACCGTTAGTATTTTTCCTGCGGACTCAATGATTTCCAGTTGACGTGAAGTAATATTCATGGTCAGATTTTATATCTTTACTTAAAGTACCTTCGTTTTGTTTTCTGGTCTTGGAGCTTTAACGACCATAATCCTGGCAAGGTTGTCAGAATTATTAGAAATATAGTGAGTAATATCTGCAGGACTTTCTACTAATGCATTTTCACTACATACCTCACTCTCACCACCAATTATGATTGTAGGATTTCCCTCTATTATGAAGAAGAACACATTAACAGGTGTTTTATGAGGTTTTAAGCTTTCACCAGGCTTTAAAGCAAT
>CAZOOH010000270.1:0-2545 GCA_964581375.1 uncultured Muribaculaceae bacterium | reverse complement strand
TCCACCTTTAATCATGTACTTGAAATCTTTTACACTCACGAAAATCTTTGCATTTTCAATTTGAGATTCGATTAATTTGGCAACAGATTCGGCAGATTCCCCGCTTTCAATATATTTTGCTGCTTTAAGTACAAGTAAACCCAGAGCTCCCGAAAGATTTTTTGAATTAATTACATAAACAGGTTTATTAAATTCCTTTTGAATTCTCTCTCCGGCAGTTAAACTGTTTTTATATGTCCCGCTAAATTCTCCTGTCAGGTGAATTGCAATTATTGCATCATAATGAGAAGCTAAGTGAGAATAAAGGTTTGTAAAAGTCCATTCGTTTATTTGAGAAGTTGTCGGGAAATTCGTGCTGTTTTCAAGCAGATCATAAAATTGTTCAGGCTGAATTGTAATTTTATCTAAATAGTGATTGTCGCCGAACATTATGTTTAAAGGGACAACATTAATTTGGTAATCATCAATTATTTCGTTCGATAAATCACAAGTGGAATCTGTGACAAGGGCAATGTTCCATTTTCTTTTTGTAGCAATTTCATTTTGCCTTATCATGTCTTCGGCTTTTTGAAATGTTATGGTACCATGAGATTGTAATTTATGAAAAAGGTCTGACGGTTTGTTTGTGTGAACGTGAATTCTGCTTAAACTCTCAGTACCGGCTATAACAATTGAATCCCCGAAATCTGCCAGAATTCTTTTGAGTTCATATTTATTTATGTTTGTGTTTTTAATAACCGCTTCTGTACAAAATCTGTTTGTAATAATTTCGTCATGAATATCTTCAGTATGAATTAACTCAATCATTCCGACGTTTTCTTTGGCCAATTCCCTGATATTAGGTTTTTTGATAAAATCTACTATCCCTTTAATAAAAAGTACAAATCCTTTAGCACCTGCATCGACAACATTATATTTACTTAAATACTGAAGTTTAGCTGTTGTTTGATTTAAAGATTTTTCAATTACCTCCAATGATTCACTTAAAGTTTCATTCAAATTATTTGTGTTGTTTTTTTTGCTTTTAAGAAAATCCGACCAATCTCTTATAACAGTAAGAATTGTTCCCTCAACTGGTTTTTCAATTGCTTCATAAATAAAAGGGATTGAATTTTCTACACTTAAAGCAAACTCATCAAAAGTGATTGAAAGGGAGTTTCCCATACCATTACTTAATCCTACCAGAAATTGAGCTACAATAGCCCCTGAGTTACCTCTTGCTCCAATTAAAGCAGAGTTTGCAATTACCTTTATAGTATCTGAATATGATTTTGTAGGCTTTATATTTTCAATTATTGCCCTTACAGTAGAAGCTAGATTTGTCCCGGTATCCTTGTCATTTACAGGATAAACATTTATCTGGTTTAACTCTGACTGACTATTTATTATTTGTTTGCTTCCTGCAAGAAAAGCGTAGTAAAATTGTTTTCCGTTTATTACTTTATTTTCTTGTAAGTTCATAAATTTAAGGAGTTTGTCAGATTATGACTCTTTTAAGTTAATTATCTATAACCAAATTTATAAAATTTAGTTCAAATTAAATTAATAATTAATTTCTTTTTTTTCGTGCAGGCAGATGCTATTTATTTGCAAAAGATATTTGTAAGTAATAGATTTAAAGTATATTTAAGAGTTATTAATGTTTATCATTTTTTAACAATATGAACAACGATATAAATATTCCTTTCAATGTAATTGATTGGAAGAAAATTGAAGAGACCGAACATTCAGGTGTAACAGGCAAAGCTATATGGAAAACGGTTCAATATAATGGTCTTAGGATTCGGATTGTCAAATATTCACCAGGTTATCTTGCCGATCATTGGTGTAAAAAAGGGCACATCGTGCATTGCCTTGAAGGTGACTTCGAAAGTGAATTGCAAACAGGTGAAATATTCACGTTAACAACCGGAATGACTTATGTCGTTTCTGATGATTTAAGTTCACACCGATCCTCTACCAAAGATGGGGTAAAATTATTAATTATTGACGGAGATTTTTTAAAATTAAAACAGGGATAATATGGAAAATTTAAAAGTACTAATTTCATTTACATTGCCTTACGAAGCTCATTTAGCTCAAGGTTATCTGGAATCTTACGGAATGGAGACTTTTATTGGTGATGAATTAACAGTACAAGTGAATAACCTTTATTCAAATGCGATAGGTGGGGTTAAATTACTCTGTGCAGATTCCGATTTTGAAAAATGTATTGAATTATTAAAAGAGGGTGGTTATATTGTTCAAAATAATTCGCAAAATGAATTTAAAATTCAGGAGGTTAAAATAACAGAAAACACAAACAAGAATATTTGTCCGTTTTGTAGTTCAGAAAATATTGGAGGTAACAAACGTTTGAATTTTTTTATGGTGCCTGTTTATTTTATACTTGGAGCAATTTTACCGTTTTATAACAGATCATACAAATGTTTTGACTGTCACAAAGAGTGGCGTTTTATTAAGTGAAAATTAAAAGCAGCAGTTCTGATTAAATTATCTGCCTCTTCTAAATGTCTTTCTCACTTATTTTATTTGAACTATATGT
>CAZOOH010000269.1:0-2564 GCA_964581375.1 uncultured Muribaculaceae bacterium | reverse complement strand
TGTTGAGTTGCCTTTTTAAATTTTGAGCGACAGACGAGATTCGAACTCGCGACCCTCAGCTTGGGAAGCTGATGCTCTACCGACTGAGCTACTGTCGCAATGGGGCACAAAAATAGAAAACAAATAGATATTTTTAAATATTTATTTGTTTTTTTCTTTTTTAAGCAGATCACGTATTTCTGTAAGAAGTTTAATATCTTCCGGAGTTACAGGTGTTTTAATCTCTTCGGCTTGTTGTTTTTTATTCAGTCTGTTAGCCGCCTTTATTACAAGAAAAATTGCAAAAGCAATAATAATAAAATCAAAAATTGTTTGTAGAAAATTGCCGTAATTAATTGTTACAGCTTTTGTTAAAAGACCGCCCGATAGGAGTTCGGGTTGGATACTGATTTTTAGATCTGTAAAGTTTACACCACCCACCAGCATTCCTATCGGCGGCATGATGATATCTGCGACAAGTGAGGATACAATCTTTCCGAATGCACTACCGATAATTATACCCACAGCCAGGTCGAGGACATTTCCTCTGGTTGCAAATTGTTTGAATTCGTCTATAAATTTCATTAGAATTATTTTTTATTATCCGAATTTATAAAAAAATCCCAAATAATTATGTCTGTCGGACTCCCAAAAATTGAAACAGTGCACTTTTTAGATAAAATTAATAACATATTCAAATTTTGTGAAATCAATTTAATAGTATTAAAATTTTTAAACAATTATAGTTTCTAATTTTTGGATTCAGATTTCTCTAATAGTCTGTATTTTTCATATCTTTGAAAAACAATAACTATACATGATACTTAATTTTTTGAAAGAAATCAGAATTAAACTATTATACACTATTTTATTTTCATTAATATTGTTAACAGCAATATACTGCTCAAAAGATAGTAGTATAGATTTAAATAATCCGTTTGATTCTTGTTTCCCAAAAGGAGAAATACAAAGAAACAAAATTGGTGTAATTAGTGACATTCATTTGGGCCCGGATCTCTCTTATTCAGAATGGAACAGTCATTTACCTAGATTATCTCAATTCCTTACAGAAATTAAAAATTCTAAAACTGTTAAGGAACTGGTTATTGCAGGTGATTTATTGGACAAATGGTATATTCCATCAAGGTCCGATACATACGAAGGTAAAACGCAAAGTGAGTATATCCGTAAAATTGCTGTAGAACACGGTCACAGGTATGATTTCTTTTGTGCCCCCGATCCTTACAGCAACCAAAACATAGCTCCGGGAACAATATTGCCTCCAGGTTACTTTTTTGCAAGAATAGCTGTGAACTCAGTACTTAATCCTCCTGCTGCCGGAGAGGCAACTCCGGTTCCTGTTGTCAAATTAAATTCTACCGACGAAACACAAATGAATATTTTTACATATTATTCAGTATGGCAAAATGTGTTAGAAAATCTTATAAAAGTAAATGATAAATTTGATGAAAAAATTATAGTTACCAACATTGACCATTTCACCGGAAGTTACAGTATAAATGACATTCTTCCATTTAATAATGTGAATGGATCTCTTGATATGACCATGTCCTATGAAAGTAAATAAATCAAACTCTAAGAAAAAGTAACATGGTTTTAACTTTATTTTTTTGACAGAAGCTCTTTATAAGTAATTTATGAGAAAAATTCTTCTTATTGTATTTTTTACAATTGCATTATTTACATCCTGTCAAAAAGAGAATCTGCCGGATACTGATCCGGAAGCTTATAAGCCTGCTGCACTTATTCAAGGCAGAGTGGCAGTCGCCTATGTAACCTATTGGGGAACACTTACCCCCGACCCTCGCTTAATTACTCATATTAACTATGCATTTGCCGAACTCTATGTAAAGGATGGAGTATACCAGGGCTTTAAACTACAGGGAAAAGAGGATCGTTTCCGGCAGATAGTCAATCTTAAAAAACAGAATCCGAAATTAAAAATATTAATTTCATTCACTCATGTTGTTGACAATTCGGATAACTCTCAAGGAGGCAGCTTCTCTGCATTGGCAAAATCCGACCAATATCGGAAAGCGTTTGCTTCTGATTGTAAGAGTTTTCTTGAGAAATGGCAGATAGACGGTGTTGATATTGATTGGGAATTTCCGGGATTGTCATGGAGCGGAGCAGCATGTGATCCTGCAGTGGACACACAAAATTATACACTGCTTATGAAGCAACTCAGAGAGACCCTTGGAAACGGGTATCTGCTTACTTATGCCGGATATGTAAAAAATAAAGTTTCAATCACCGGAGGTTACCGGTATATAGATGTTGCCGCTGTTGACCAATATGTTGATTTTGTAAATTTAATGACATACAATTTCGATTCTGCGCCAAAACAACATTCCGCTTTAAGCGATTCAAGGGCATATTGGGATTGCGTGAGAACTGTAAATGCATACAAAACAGCCGGTGTAGCCTACAATAAGATGGTATTGGGAATACCTTTTTATGGTCAGCACTCGTTTTCAGAAAGCCCGACAGCATTAAATTACAAAACAATACTTAATCTTGATCCAATGGTCTATAAAATAGATAATTGGGACGCAGTTTCAAGC
>CAZOOH010000268.1:0-2578 GCA_964581375.1 uncultured Muribaculaceae bacterium | reverse complement strand
AGGATTCGAACCTAGACTGACTGAACCAAAATCAGTAGTGCTACCATTACACCATAGGTCAATATTTTCCGTTTTGGAGGCACAAAGATATTGTTTTTTTTAAATATCAAAAAAATTTTACTTCAAATATCAAATAAAGAGCAATCCAAAACAAGAATCTCAGACTTTTTCCAATTAACATGAAAGTAGCGGATTTTAAAAAATTGACTCTGTAAAACCCTAAACCTACTGCTAAAACGTCGCCAACAAAAGGCAACCATGTAAGAAGAGCTATTAAACTCCCGTGTTTATCGAACAACCCTTTATGCTTTAAAAGAGTTTTCTCTTTGACTCTCATCCATTTTTCTATCCATTTCCATTTGCCCAGATGCCCTATATAGTAAGAAGTCAGACCTCCCAACCAATTACCGGTAGTCGCTACAATAAAAGCAATAACCGGATTACTGCCGGCTACCAAAGCTCCGACAAGCAACACATCTGAACTAAAAGGAACAACGGTTGCCGCAAGAAATGATCCGACAAAAAGTCCCAGATAACCAAAATGGATTAATGAGTCTATCAAGCTGATTTATCGTTTATTTTTAAAAAAATTCTTTACTAATTCTCCACACTCCTCTTTTAATATCCCGTTTATAATTTCGGTTTTAGGGTGTAATAAATTAGGAGAGTAGTTTGAAAATCCACGTTTGGGATCATCCGCCCCATATATCACTTGCGATATTTGTGCCCAATTTAAAGCAGAAGCACACATTGAACATGGCTCAACTGTTACATAAATAGAACATCCGGTAAGGTATTTTCCTCCAAAAGAGGCTGTTGCCATTGTTATTGCTTGCATTTCGGCATGAGCTGTCGGGTCATTTAATCGTTCGGTAAAATTATGAGCACGGGCTATTATTTTACCGTTATGAACAATAACGGCTCCAATAGGAACTTCGTCGGCTAAAAGAGCTTTTTGGGCCTCTTTAATTGCCTCTCTCATAAATTTATCGGCATTATCCATTAAAATAGCAATAAATATACAGCAGCACCTGCAAAGTATCCAATAAATGCAGGTAAGCTGAATTTTTTCAAATAACTGCCAAAAGTAATTGTATTTTCGAGCCCCATAGCTGTAACACCAGATGCCGATCCAATAATCAAGATGCTTCCACCCGTAACCGCACAAAATGAGAGAAACAGCCAAAAAGAACCATCTGCCGCAAAAGGACCAACAGCTTGAATAGGATACATGGCAATAGTTGCGGCAACTAATGCTACGTTGTCCAGAACCGATGAAAACAAGCCTAAAAGAATACTAATATTTTCGGGAACTTTAACAGTTGTGTTCAAAAAGTCAGAAATTACTGCAAGCTGGCCAGCTGTTTTTAATGCCGCTACACTCATAAGGATACCTAAAAAGAAAAGAACAGTTGGTACGTCAATTCTAGTAAATACTCTGGAAACTCTTAGTTCCTGAAGTTTTGAATTGTGTTTGTGGTAATAAATCCTGTCGGTCATAAACCAAAGCACCGATAGTCCGAAAAGTACTCCCATAAAAGGCGGAATTTTGAACAATATCTGCAATGCAGGAACCATTGCCAAGGAAATTACACCTACGCTAAGAATCCACTTTTTAAAGACAGGGTCAAGTTTGGCAAGCAGATAGTCGTCTTTTATATAATCATTCGGTACAATAATTTCTCCTTTTTTAAACAGGAACTGGGTCATAAACAGCGGCAAGACAAGCATAATGACTGCCGACGGGAAAACATGAGTGAACTGATTAAGAACACTTATGTTACCGCTTGTCCATAGAAGCAACGTTGTAACATCCCCGATAGGAGACCAAGAACCTCCGGCATTTGCGGCTATTACCAACATACTGATAAAAATAAATCTGTCTGCTTTATGTGGAACCAGTTTTTTAATAATTGCAACCATTACAATTACAGTAGCAATATTTCCAAGAACAGCCGAAAGGAAGAAAGACATTATCGAAAACACCCACATAAGTTTTCTTTTATTTCTTGACTTAATGTAAGAGGTAATTACTTCGAAGCCTCCATGAGAATCGACAATTTCTACTATTGCCATTGAAGAGAGTACAAAAAACAGCGTAGTGGAAACATCTCCCAATGATTCAACAAGGTGATATTCAAAAAAATGAGAAAATTGTTCTCTTTGAGTTAGATTTGCAAAATCATTAAAAATATCGCCAAGAAGATATTTGTTTTCGGCAGGTAGCGCATTAAAAAAATCCAATCCGCCAAGAAGAAATATAGTCCAGAGTATCACGCTCATTCCTACTGCAACGGCCGCCTTATTGACTCTGATCTTCTCTTCAAATGCTATTGCAAAAATGCCTAACATAAAAACTATGGGCATAATAAACAGCAACATATATAAAAATTTAAAGGGGTTTTTAAGTATAATTTATCAGCAAATATATCAATAATTTATTTCGTACTCCTTTTTGTAAGACAAAATGGCAGAATTCTCATTTGGCACTTAATTTGCCCATTTTCCGCATTAAAGAATAAATATTAATATTATAATTAAAAATAGAAAAACAATGAACATCAAACCATTAGCAGAC
>CAZOOH010000267.1:0-2594 GCA_964581375.1 uncultured Muribaculaceae bacterium | reverse complement strand
AAAACTTAAGAACAATTACGATTTGCTCCTCCTGGATGTCATGCTTGGGGGAATAACCGGGTTCAGGCTTGCAGAACTCATCAGGGAAGAGTACCACGACAATGTCCCGATTATTTTCATAACTGCAAGAGATAGTGTGGACGACAAACTTAAAGGATTTAACACCGGAGCAGACGACTATATTCTAAAACCCTTTTCGGTAAAAGAGGTTGTTGCCCGGGTTCAGGCGGTTTTGAGCAGAACCGAGTTCAGGAAAAGAAGCGAAACAGAACGGATAGAAAAGGAGAAAAATCAGGAAAAAGCAAAGAAAAGTGAAAACGAGCTTCTGGTTTTCTCGGATATGGTCATTAACTCCGAAACAAAACAGCTGAGCATCCACGGCCGCAATATAAAGCTCACAAAAAAAGAGTTCGAGATACTTTACATGCTTGCCGTTGAACCGCAAAAAATATTTTCAAGGGCACATATACTTGATCTTGTATGGAAAAATGAAGCATATGTGCTTGACAGAACGGTAGATGTTCATATTGCAAGACTTAGAAAAAAACTGGGGGAATACTCAGGATGCATTGTGAACAGGTCGGGCTACGGATATTGTTTTGAAACGAGCATGTTCAATTAACGCAAACATTCATGAAAATAATACATGCGAGTTCCATCAGACAATTAAAATCCGAATTATTTACTGATGAAACGAATGGAAAGAATTAAAAAGGTCAGCTACAAATATCAGGTTCTCATATACTTTTCACTGCTCCTGACTGCAGTGACACTGGGCTTTTCATATCTGTTCATGCAGAGGGAGAGGGAATTTAAAATGGAGAGGCTCACCTATACAATGATTCCATATACCGATTTGGTTTATAACAACCTTTCCCGTGACAGTTCATATCTCAATCCCGACTCTGCTGCACACAGGATGTCGTCAATTCTCCCGCTTATTCCGGAACAAATGAGAATAACAGTTCTCACTCCGGATGCATGGGTTATCTTTGACAACCTCCAGTTAAATGAATCAATCAAGGAAAATCACCTGAACCGCCCGGAACTTATTGAGGCTAAAAAAGAGGGGTACGGGTCGGAACTAAGATATTCCAATACCCTAAAAGCAGAATACCTCTATTATGCCAAACGATATCCAAAACTATATGTGAGGGCTGCACTGGACTACAACTCTTCTGTGCTGCCGGTAATCGTGAGCAGTAACCGTTATATGGTTGTTATCCTCATTTTGTTTCTTTCCGTTGTACTTGTTCTGGTATTCATTACAAAGAAAATAAGCAGGCCGGTTTCGGCCCTGCGTGAATTTATCGATATCGTAAAAAACGGACGGGGAGATTTTAACAACATCTCTTTTCCTAACAACGAACTTGGCGAGGTGGGCGAGGAAATTGTCAAGACATTCCGGCAACTGGATGAAACAAAAAAATACAAACAGGAACTCACGCACAATGTTGCGCATGAACTTAAAACACCTGTAACAGGCATTCGCGGATATCTTGAAACCCTGCTTCAGCAAGAAAATATCGATAAGGACCAGAGCAGATTTTTCCTTGAAAGAGCTTATGCACAAACACTTCGCCTGTCATCAATTATAAATGACATTTCAATATTAAATAAGATTGAGGAGTCTCCGGATAAGTTCGATATTGAACCGGTAAATATCCGCCAGTGCCTGCTTGAAATTGAGTCCGACCTTGCATTCAAACTGGAGGAAAAGAAGAT
This sequence comes from uncultured Muribaculaceae bacterium, assembly GCA_964581375.1. Lineage (GTDB taxonomy): Bacteria > Bacteroidota > Bacteroidia > Bacteroidales > UBA932 > JAFIHK01. Next base: position 869 of record CAZOOH010000267.1, on the reverse strand, counting down.
TGTTTTCTCCAACAAAGTGGATGAAAATATCATTGTTAAAGGAAGCAGCTTCCTTATCTATTCGTTATTCAAAAACCTCATTGACAACTCTATCGAACACGGAGGCGAAAAAATAGAAATTTGTACAGAGAGCAAAGGGTGTGACAGCAAGTTTGCCTATTTCAGCTATTACGACACAGGAAAAGGCGTTAGTGAAGAGCATCTTGACAGGATTTTCGAACGATTTTACAGAGTTGAAAAGAGCCGCAGCCGCAAAAGCGGAGGTTCCGGTCTTGGCCTTTCAATTGTAAAAAATGCAATTAAGCTGCAAAAAGGGAGCGTAACTGTATCGAACCGTCCTGGAGGAGGGCTCAAATTTGAAATTGCACTTGCTTTGGAAGTATAGGCCTAATGTACAGAAATTCCTATGAGGTGCATAAACTCCTCTCTGGTCTTGATATCTTTAAGAAAAGCACCTGTAAATGCCGAGGTTGTTGTAACCGAATTCAATTTTTGAACACCCCTTATCTGCATGCACATATGCGAAGCTTCTATAACAACGGCAACTCCGAGCGGATTTAGTGTACTCTGAATACAGTCTCTTATCTGAACTGTCAGTCTTTCCTGCACCTGAAGGCGTCTTGAGTATGCTTCCACAACCCTTGCCACCTTACTCAGCCCGGTAATGTATCCGTTAGGAATATATGCAACATGTGCCTTGCCGTAGAACGGGAGCAGATGGTGTTCGCAAAGAGAGTAAAGTTCTATATCCTTCACTAGGACTATCTGCTGATACTCTTCCTTAAACTTTGCAGAATTAAGTATCGCTGCAGGGTCTACCTGATATCCCTGAGTGAGAAACTGGATAGATTTAGCAACTCTTTCGGGAG
>CAZOOH010000266.1:0-2614 GCA_964581375.1 uncultured Muribaculaceae bacterium | reverse complement strand
GGCTGGTATTGGTAACACTCCTATCCAATTGTGGTTAGAAGATAAGTGGTTCGGTCCAGGTGCAACTCTTGAGTTTGATGACAAAGAGTTCCAAGTACGTGTATCAGGTGCTCCTTACCAAGATGGTAACGAGTGGGTTTACACTGTGTTTGTAGCAGATGGTCAACCTTCGTCTTATATTCCTAGCGAACTTTTATTGGCTGGTCGTCAGGTATCTCGTTTAGCTTCTGCTTATGAAGAATATTCAGAAGAAGCCGATATCCTGAATTATAGCACTCATTTCAAGATGAGAAATCACTTGACCACTATGCGTCTTTCTTATGATATTACTGGTACTGCTTATTCTACAGTATTGGCTATCGCTTTGAAAGATCCTAAAACTGGCAAGACTTCTTATTTATGGTCAGATTACCAGGAATGGAAAGCTATGCGTGAATGGACAAAACGTCTTGAGAGAGGTTTAGTGTATAACAAATCTAACGTAAGACCTGATGGTACTACTGATGTAGTAGGTTCTAACGGTCGTCCAGTATATATTGGTGCAGGTTTGTTGCAACAGATTGCTCCTTCTAACAGACGTTTCTATACTGAACTTACTCCAGAACTTTTGGAAGATTTCTTGTTTGACCTTTCTTATAACATCCTTGGTTCTAACGAACGTAAGTTTGTTGCTTTGACTGGTGAAATGGGTATGCGTGAGTTTGATAAGGTATTAAAATCTAAAGTAAATACCATGAACTTACAGGATACAGTATTCGTAAGCGGTTCAGGTCAGAACTTGGTATTAGGTGGTCAGTTTGTTACTTACAAGATGACTAACGGTATCGAACTTACTTTGAAACACTTCCCTCTGTATGATGATACAGTTCATAATCGTAAACTTCACCCAATTAGTGGTAAGCCACTTGAGTCTTACAGATTTACCTTCCTTGATATTTCTCGCAGAGATGGCGAAGCTAATATCGTTAAGGTAGTTCGTAAAGGTCGTGAATTCGTTCAATGGTATACTGGTGGTTCTGTAGCTCCAGGTGCAGGTTATGGTAATTCTATCAGCACTTTGCGCTCTAACGCTAAAGACGGTTACTCAGTACACTTCATGGGAGACTGTGGTATCATGGTTCGTGACCCACGTGCTTGTGGTGAATTGATCTGTGACGCAGAGTAATTTTAAGAGATAAAGATATGAGTTTGGGGGACGATGGGTCCCCCTCACTTATTTAATTTAAAGGAATAATCTATCAATATTGATATGGAAGTAATACTTAGATTTAAAGCAAAAGATCCTTGGGCAGGCATAACCAAGTATAAAAATTGTGTCGATTATATTGGTCCATACTGGACTAGGTCAGGTAATTTCTATACTGGGTTGAAAGAAGAAGAAGCTCAGGAATTAGAGAAAAAGATTGGATATGCTCCAGGCACATTAGCGCCGACTAGTCGTTTTTGGGCTACTTTTACAGTCAAGTTGACTGCTAGGGAATTAATTTTACACACAGAGAATCCATATGATGAGTTGCAGTATTTGTTCTTGAAGAATCATAGACGTGTAGCTAATGGGTTATCCAATGTAAAACCAAGTAATGATTATATTTTAATCAATAAAGAATCAGAAGCTGAAGAAGCCAACCGCGTTAATAAGATTAAACGTCAAGCTATTATTGAATTCAATAAGATGTCACTTGATGATATGCGTAAAGCATTGCGTTTGTATGGCTACAAAGGCGAATCTATGAGTACTGAACTTGTCGAGAGTAAGCTGTTTGAAATAGTTGAGACAGATCCTAATCGTTTCTTCTCTGTTTGGGTAAACAACAAAACAAGAAATACTCAGTTCTTAATTGAGGCAGCTATTGCTAAAAACGTTATTCGTAAATCACGTAATATTTATTATTATGGTACAGATATTATTGGTAACAGTTTGGAAGATGCAATTGCTCATTTAGATGATAAAGGTAATCAAGATTTGAAACTTACAATTTTACAAGAAACTGAATCTAAATAATGAAAACGAAGGATATACTAACTGCTTTTAATGTTGAACTCGATAAGAATGCCGCAAATATAGGCATATCTGGCTGCCCTGCATTCTTACAAAGTGAGAAAGCATACTGGATTAATAAAGCATATCATCAGATGATCTTACGTAAGGTTACTGGTAATAACACTTTACAGACTGGTTTTGAAGGCAGTGTTAAAAGGATATTCGATTTAGAGAAATTGATCAAGACAGATTATAACCTTGGTGAAGGGGATGATTTGTTGCCAGATGAAAATAAAACATTACTATTCAATAGTAACAGTAATGTACTAACTATTAATGACTTCGAAAAGAATAAGGAAAGAATGTTATTTGTGTCTGCAGTCTTACATTTTGGAAATCATGCCACTACAGTCAGACTAATCAACCATAAAGACGCAGATAGATTTTTGAAAACATATAACAATAATCCTTGGATTGAAGTACCAGTTGCAACAGTTGGTCAAAATAAAATACAAATATTTATTGACACAGAGTCAATGGCAGCTCCTTATAGAGTTGATTTAACTTATGTTAAGTATCCTGTATTGTTGGATCCAACTACTCCAGAAACAGAAATGAATGAAATACCTGAAT
>CAZOOH010000265.1:0-2625 GCA_964581375.1 uncultured Muribaculaceae bacterium | reverse complement strand
TTGAAGATCCGAGACTTCCACAGTGGTGGGTCAATACTCTGACAGGAAAAGATAAACCAATTTACAAAAATGAAAACAATCGCGGCTCAAATTTTATTCCCAATCAACTCTGAACCAATCTATAATGGATATGTCAAGGTAGATGATAATGGAACAATCCTCGAAATAGGGAAACTGGACAAAGAGATTGAAAGCACAGAATTTTATAACGGAATCATTGTGCCGGGCTTTGTCAATTCTCATTGTCATATCGAACTCTCTCATCTGAAAGATGCCTTCACACAAGGCTCAGGCATGGCTGGATTTATAAGGCAAATTAACAAATTACGTCTTGGTGTCAATGAAAACGAGAGAAAGGAGGCTATATCAGTTCAAATGCAGTCTCTTTATAATCAGGGAGTTTCTGCAATGGCAGATATCTGCAATTGTAATGAAAGTTTTAAAATTAAGTCTGAATCAAAAATTTACACTCGTTCTTTCCTTGAAGTTTTTGGAACAGAGCCTTCTGATTCTGATACAATCGTCGAAAATGTAAAAGAACTTGAAAAAGAGGCACTCAAGAGAGGAATTGATGCAGCTCCCACTCCTCACTCTTGTTATACTATGAGTCGTAAGCTTCTTAAGGATATTCTAAAAGAAGGATTAAAGAGTGGTTTTATCTCATATCACAATCAAGAGAGCAGAGAGGAAGAGGAACTATTAATTTCCGGAACAGGGGCGCTTGCTCTAGAGTACAAATCAAGAGCACTTTCAACTCCGGAGATTACAGGTAAATCTTCACTACTCTATTTTTTGGACATTATTAAAGAGCTGCGCGAAACAACTATAGATGAAAACATTCTTTTGATTCATAATACAAATACAAATCAAGAGAGTATAGATAGAGCAAAAGAGGTTCTGGCAAATGCCTATTGGGTACTTTGCCCTCTTTCAAATATATTTATACATCGGGAACTACCTCCAATAGAGCTGCTTAGATCTAATAATTTAAATATTGCTCTTGGAACTGACAGTTTGTCAAGTAATACTATTCTTTCAATCGTTGAGGAAATAAAAACAATTCAACAATATTTTCCTGCAATTAATCTTGTAGAGATTCTTACATGGGCAACACTTAATGGAGCAAAAGCTCTCAGAAAAGAGTCTGTGTTAGGATCATTAGAAGTAGGGAAAAAGCCCGGAATAGTCTTGATTGACAACATTGATTTTGAAAATCTTAAACTAACTCAGGAGAGTAAGTCAACCAGATTAATTTAAAAACTTAACAATGTCAACATCATTATTTAACAGCATAATTTTTGGACCTGTACACAGCAGAAGATTGGGTCTGTCATTGGGAGTCAATTTACTTCCGGCTTACGGTAAATATTGTAGTTTTGATTGTATTTATTGCGAATGTGGTTGGAATAAAGATGGGAAAAAAGATAAAAAACTACCCGATAAGGCAGATGTAGTAAATGCTTTGGAATCAGTTTTACAAGGTAAGGCATGTGAAATTCCTTCAATTGATACAATAACATTTTCCGGAAACGGAGAACCAACTATGCACCCTGACTTCTCAGAAATAATTGAGTCAACCATAAAATTAAGAGACAAATATGTTCCAAATGCCAAAATTTCGGTACTTACAAATGGAAGCCAAATTGGCAAACAGTATGTAGTCGATGCGCTTTTGAAAGTAGATAATGCAATAATCAAACTTGATTCAGCTTTTGACGAAAGTGTGCAAATCCTTGACAGACCACAATTCATTTACAAGGTAAGCGACATCATTAAAAATCTGGATCCATTTAAAAGCAAGTTTGTACTACAGACAATGTTTTTAAAAAGTGAATTTGAAGGTGTAAAGTTCGATAATACTACCGAAAGGGAGGTTGATGCATGGTATAAAATTATTGAAATGGTTCAACCACGCGAAATTATGATTTATACTATTGATAGAGACACACCTGCTCAGAATCTCGTAAAAGTAAGCGTAGATGAGTTGAACAAAATAGCGCTTCCACTGGTTAAGAATGGATATAAAGTAACAATTGCAGGTTAACTGAAATGAGAGTATTAATTCAAAGAGTAACTTCTGCATCAGTAGAAATTGATGGTAAACAATTTTCAAGAATTGGAAATGGTTTAATGATACTTGCCGGATTTGAGGAATCAGATACTTTGGACGATATAGTTTTTACATCTGCCAAAATAGTTAATTTGCGAATTTTCGACGACGAAAAAGGGGTTATGAATCTATCTGTAAAAGATATCGGAGGAGAGGTCATGATTGTTAGTCAATTCACTCTTCATGCACTTACAAAAAAGGGCAACAGACCCTCCTACATTAAGGCTGCAAAACCTGATATTTCGATTCCGCTATATGAAAAATTTATTAACAAAGTAAGCGAATTACTGGGGAAGTCTGTACAAACAGGTATCTTTGGAGCAGACATGAAGGTTTCATTAATTAATGACGGTCCTGTAACAATTTGGATGGATTCAAAAGAATAATAAATATGAACACAAAAGAGATTATTTCAAATATTGAAAACCAATTAAACCTGTGGGATAAACCTGAGATTTTGAAAAAATGTTTTTCTTTTATAGATCTTACTTCGTTGAATACTCAAGATACCGATT
>CAZOOH010000264.1:0-2625 GCA_964581375.1 uncultured Muribaculaceae bacterium | reverse complement strand
AATTAGTTGACTACACCAGAGGAACCTCATCACTCCCTCAGAATGTCGGAGGCGTAACTAATCAAGGTTTGGAAGTTACAATATCGGGGGAAATAATTAATAACTCAACCTTCAAATGGAACTCTCAATTTATTGCAAGCTATAATCATAGTAATGTTGATTATTATAAAGTGACAAGAAACTATCCATCCAGCTATACTACAGCTACTCAAATGGTAGAAGGTTATCCTATGGATGGTTTTTGGGGTTTGCGATTCGGTAAGTTAAACAATCTGGGGAATGTCCTTTATTTAAATAGTAAAGATGAACTTGTGACAAACGATAAATTAGCCGGCGTGGATTGTATTTATCAAGGACATGCAAAACCGGTGAGTGAAATAAGTTGGACTAACAGCTTTAAATTTAAAAACTTCGAAGCTTCAATTATGTTTATTGGAAAATTTGGACATAAATACAGGAAAGATGCTTTTGTTGGGTCCAATTATAATAACCGTCATGTGGGAGAACGATGGAGACAAGCCGGCGATGAAGAAAGTACTATCTATCCTGTTCTAAACACTAACGGATATGAGTCGTTTTACTATCCTTTTGCAGATGTTTTTATTGGAAATGCAAGTTTCGTAAAACTCAGAGATTTAACTTTAGGCTACAATTTACCTGCTAATGTAATTAAAAGGACCGGACTAACGAATCTTAAAGTGTATTTTCAAACAAGAAACCTATTTTACATTGCAGCAAAAGGTGTTGATATAGATCCTGAAACTGCTGAGTATGATACTTCCGGCGGATATGGTGGAATGATTAACCAAGGTTTTACATCACTACAACTCAGACCGGAGTTTTACTTTGGTATTCAGATAAGTTTATAATAACTGACTAAAATTTAAAGAAATGAAAAATAACATATTAATACTTATTATGATATCGGTGTTTCTTAGTGTCTCTTGCGCCAAATTCCTCGATGTCAAACCTGCTGGAAAATTAATTGTTGAAAAAGGTGATATCGCTTCATATGACAACTTGATGAATGGCACCGGTGTCCTTGGCAGTGGATTTAAAAACACGGGTAACTATATTATGTTGACTGATGAAGTGGAAGTATCCGATAATCATATTACTTATAATACTAATGACTCTTACATATCTGGTCATAATGCTTATATCTTCAAAACTCCTTACAGTAATCCAATAACTAAAGATAATATTTGGGGAGCTTTTTACACAATTACTCAGACATATAATTGTTGTATAGACGGAGTAAATGAAGTAAGAACAACTGAAACAGAAGAGGAAGCAAACGCTACTATTGCACAGGCGACTGTCGGCAGAGCATGGAGCTATTTTACAGCTTCGCTGCTTTATGGACCAATTTATAAACCCAATGGAGACAATTCTGTAAAAGTTCTTCCATATAGAAAAACCAGTCAAGTACTTGCGCCAATGGAAGATTTATCTACTTTAAGTGAAGTTTATACATTAGTTCTGAAAGATATACACTCGGTCCTAAAGAATGTTCCCGATGCAGTTACAGGTGTAGCTCGTTTTGGTAAAGTTCAAACTTACGCTTTATTAGCTTACTATCATCTGTTTACGGCTAAATATGACAGCGTTGCGTTTTATGCTAACAGGGCTTTGACATTAGCCGCAGAACAAAAAGGAGGAATGGATAATCTTTTCTACGATATGAATAAGTTCTCATGGGCAAATTCTGCGGTACAAACCAATCCTGATGCCCGCTATGCAAGCTCTATTAATACCTCTCAGGGTACAGTTGCTTTGACCGATGCTAATATGAGGGAGATATGTCTTTATAAATATATTGGAATAACAGGATTGTGTTATCCTTCTCAGGAATTTCTGGGATTGTTTAATGCAGGAACCGATTTAAGAAGGGAATATTTCTTTTTTGAATATGATGGTTATAAAGGAACTTTAGGAGGAGTTGCATACAATGACGGTAGAAGAATTCAGAACTACCAATCGAAAGCAGCATATACATCAGGGTTTACATATCCTGAATTATTACTTATGAGGGCAGAAGGGTATGCCAGAACAGGTAAAACTGCAGAGGCGTTAGCAGATTTGAATTACCTGAGAAAATTCCGACATAAAACAGGAACTCCGGATTTAACTATATCGGGAGCAGATAATATTATGTCCGAAATCGCGAATGAGCGCAGAAGAGAGATTCCAATTTGCTCACATAAGAGATTTGCCGATCTTAAAAGATACACAAATGATACAGGTAAACCTTGGAGTAAGAGTGCGATAACACATTCTGTACGAGGCAAGTCATTTACACAAAACATTGCTTCACAATACTTTGTGCTACCTATTGCGAATGATGTAATAAAATATAATCCACAATGGGGTTTAGAAGAAAATCAAACGCCATGGGATAGAAATTTTAATTTTTAATATAAGGAGCAGAGTTAGTAAATAAGAACTAATTGAAATAACTTTTTTAGGTTAAGCAAAAAGTTGCTACTCCTATAAGGGGTGCGGAGGGTACTGTACCCCTTATATTTTAAAAATCCTCTAAATCAAAATTATAAAAACAATACAATGAAAATTTATTTAGTAACACTAATGCTCATAGGTGCTGTAACATTGGCACAAGGCCAG
>CAZOOH010000263.1:0-2660 GCA_964581375.1 uncultured Muribaculaceae bacterium | reverse complement strand
AATCCGGAGACTTCTCAAAGCCGGGTAAGAATTTTTTCAACCATTTGTGGAACTCTTTTTCAGGCAGAATCTTGAGCATAAGTGATGCCTCCTGCAATGAAGGAGACAGAAAATCAAAACCACCCGGTTCCCAGGTTAGTGGAGCCTTTTTATCGGCCAAAAAATACTCACGGGCCTTTAAAACAATAATATCTGCAAGGCTCTTATTATATTTAACTGCATAATCGTATGCAAACGACATTCCGAAGGCAATATTTGAGTGCTCACCAACACGAATAGGATAATTTAACTTTCCTAAAAACTCCGTAAACCTCGAAGATACCTGTTCTACAAGAGGCAGCAAGGCTTTATGCAGATTTTCGGCTTCGGGGTTATTCCATTCTCTGAGTGCTTCGTCCAATTTTAATAACCATGCCCAGCCGTAAGTACGTTCAAAATCTTTATTATTCGGGTCATTCAAATATTCGACCTCTTTAAGAATGTTTTCAGGTGTAATGTTTTTCTTTAGTTTGGCGATTATGGCCTCTTTTTTATAAAAATCGGGATACTCTTTTAGAATTGTAACAAGAGCCCAATGTCCGTGAACCGATGAGTGCCAGTCAAAACAACCGTAGAATGCAGGGTGAATAGTTCTTGGAGGCGACAAATAGCTGTCATTTCCAAGTACTCCTCCAGGTTTATTAGGGTACTCCTTGTCTATACATTCAAATGAGAATTGATAAAGTTTTTCAACTTTTTTTAAATCCAGTTTTAAGCTTGTATTTGTTTGACTAAACGCACTATGGAATAAAATAAGTGCAAAAACGGAAAGAGTGATTTTTAGTTTCATCGCCGGTATATTGATTAAAGTAAAAATATGATAATGTGTCTCAAAAACCAAATTTTTGATGACTTTTCAGTTAAAACAATAACTTTGCAATATGAAGATAGTATTTTTAGACAGAGAGAGTCTTGGGAAAGATGTCTCATTCAGCTCAATAGAAAAGTTCGGTCAATTTATCTCCTATGATTATACAGCTCCCGAAGATGTTGCTTCCCGGATAAGTGAGGCAGATATTCTTATTGTAAACAAAGTTATAATCGGGAAAGAGCAGATAGACTCGGCTCCCCGTTTAAAGCTCATTTGTGTAGCTGCAACCGGAACAAATAATATTGACAGTGCATACGCATCTGCCAAAAACATATTAGTTAAAAATGCTGTAAATTATTCCACAAACAGTGTGGTTCAAACAACTTTTGCAGCGCTGCTCTCCTTAATTACTAATGTCGGATATTTCGATGATTGCGTTAAGAGCGGCAAATATTCAAACAGCCGCCATTTTACCGATACCGGAAGAACTTTTTCGGAAATTTCGGGAAAGAGATACGGAGTAATCGGTATGGGAACTATCGGTAAAAAGGTTGCTCAGGTTGCAACAGCTTTTGGAGCTGAGGTAGTTTACTATTCAACCAACGGAGTTGCTCACTGTCCCGATTTTAAATCGGTTTCTCTTGATGAACTTTTACAATCCTGCGATATTATCTCAATCCATGCACCATTGAATGAAAAGACCGAAAATCTGCTTTCAATTAATCAGCTAAGGCAGATGAAGAGCTCTGCTGTTCTTGTGAATATGGGAAGGGGAGGTATTGTCAATGAAACCGACCTGGTTACTGCTCTGAATGAAAATATTATTGCAGGCGCAGTGATCGACGTCTTTACAAAAGAACCAATTTCAAAAGAGCATATCTATTTTAGTATAAAAGAGAAAAGCAAGGTTATACTCACTCCCCACATTGCATGGGCCAGTAAGGAGGCGCGTAGTTTGCTTGTAAATAAGATTTCTGAAAATATTGAGAACTTCTTACTTCAAAGGTGAATCGGGCTCCTTTTTCATGAAATTATATTCCAGCTTATCGACAAGCCTAGGGAAAAATTTATTGAGAAAAACAACGAGTTTCCCGGTGAAAGTCAGCACCATTTGTGCTTCTCTTTTTGATATTCCTTTAAGCAGATGTTCGGCACATTCCTCTGCCGACATCATATTCGCCTCATTACGCGGCGTCTCTCCCTGTTTGGAACCATCTGCCGTAAGTGCGGCATAACGAATATTTGAAGTAGTGAATCCCGGAGCAAAGATCATTACGTGCAGATTATCTTTAAGATGCTCAATTCTCAGAGTATCGAGAAATCCGTAAATGGCAAATTTAGATGCCGAGTAACCTGTTCTTGCAGGTAATCCTTTAAATCCGGCAATAGATATTACTCCTACAACCGAACCTTGTGATTGTAATAACCAGGGGAGTGCATATTTAGTACAATATACAGTCCCCCAGAAATTTACTTTCATTAATTTTTCAATGACCGATAGTTCGAGATCCTTAAAAAGTGCCCTCATAGAAATTCCGGCATTATTGACCAATATGTCAATTTTACCGAATTTTTCGATGCTCTTTTCGATTAGTTTCTTACAATCGGATTCAATAGAAACATCTGTTTTAACAATAAGTACCTGAGTAATTACAGAGAGCTCCTTTTCAATTTCGGAAAGTAAATCGTCCCTTCTTGCTGCAAGAACGAGCTTTGCCCCACTTTTTGCAAACTCCCTTGCTGCAGCAAGACCGATTCCGGAACTTGCTCCGGTAATTATAACTACTTTATTGTTAAACATATACCAATC
>CAZOOH010000262.1:0-2663 GCA_964581375.1 uncultured Muribaculaceae bacterium | reverse complement strand
GCCGAAGTGAGCTTCAGCTCCAACTCCGTTCTTAAAGTATCTGACTCGTCGGGAGCACTCGTTAAGAGCGCCACCGCAGGAATCGGCACCTCAAGATATCTGTTTTTTTAAAAGCTAAATTTTTGTGACGAGAGCATCGCTTCCACTAATAGTGAAAAGTGATGCTCTTTTTTATGTCCGGATGGATACTGTTAGCAACAGGACAAGTTCTGGCAGATGCTTCAATGAGCCTCTTCTCCCTGTCGGAGTAGTTGTTTTCCGGGAAATAGAAGTCGATAACAATCTCAACCACGCGGCGCGGGTCGGTGCCCATTATCTTCTCAGTCTCCACACGGGTACCCTCAATAGAAAAATTATTCGCCCGCGCCGAAATCCCTATTATCGTAAGCATACAGCAGCCTAGCGAAGTGGCAAACAGATCGGTAGGGGAGAAGTACTCTGCCTTTCCCTGATTATCCAACGGAGCATCGGTTAAAATTTTTTCGCCTGAGTACAGGTGAGTTGCCTCTGTTCTTAATTCGCCGAGGTAGCGAGTACTCATCTTAGTCATGGAATATATATCTTAAATTATTATAATACAATTATATATCGACCTCAACGCCCTTAAGAGTAGCCGAAGAGCAAGAGAGAATCTTTACATTTACATAATCGCCCACTTTATGGTCGCCCGCAGGGAAAACACACATTTTATTCTGCGAAGTTCTGCCCGAGAGTTCATCCTTTGAGCGTTTAGAAAACCCCTCCACAAGCACCTCAAACGTTTTACCGATATCCTTCTGATTTGAGATTAGCGAAAGTTCCAGCTGAAGTTCAATTATTTCGTTCAGCCTCTTTGTCTTGACCTCATCCGGAACATCGTCCGGGTAATGCCTTGCGGCCTTAGTATTAGGTCTTTGTGAGTACTGAAACATAAAGGCTTGCGAATAACCAACCTCCCTCATTATCGAAAGAGAGTCCAGATGATCCTGTTCGGTTTCGCCGCAGAATCCGGCAATCATATCGGTTGTAATCTCGCAATCCGGCAAAATTTCGCGAATCTTCTTAACTCTTCCCAAATACTCGCTCCTCGTATATTTTCGGTTCATTTTAGCCAAAATCGGGTCACTTCCGCTCTGCACAGGCAAATGAATATGGTTGCAGATGTTTGTGTACATCGCCATTGTATAAAGTACGCTGTCGTCCATATCTTTAGGATGCGAAGTTGAGAATCGTACTCTTAATTTGGGGTCAATGAGCGCCACCATCTCAAGAAGCTGGGCAAAATTCACGGTGTGAGTAGGATTTGTGGGGCTCACCCATTTGTAAGAGTCCACATTCTGCCCAAGCAGCGTAACCTCCTTATAACCATTCTCAAAAAGTTCCTTTGCCTCTCTCAGAATACTCTCCGGTTCCCTGCTCCTCTCACCGCCTCTTACGTAGGGCACAACACAATAAGTACACATATTGTTACACCCTCTCATTATCGAAATAAAAGAGCTCACCCCGTTCTTATCCATACGTACCGGCGAAATGTCGGCGTAGGTCTCCTCTTGCGAAAGCAGAGTATTTATCTGCTTATTGTCGCCTTTGAACTCCGCGAGCAGTTTAGGCAGATCCCTGTATGAGTCGGGTCCGGCAACGATATCAACTGCTGCATGGTTAAGCAACTCCTCTTTAAGCCGCTCCGCCATACATCCCAAAATTCCTACAACAAGTGTTGATTTTTTCTTTTTTAAAGTTTTGAAATAGTCAAGTCTCCCCCAGATTCTCTGCTCGGCGTTATCGCGAATCGAACAGGTATTTATGAAAATGAGGTCGGCATTTGTAATGCTGTCTGTGAGGGCATAGCCGCCCGCTTGTAATATTGACAATACAACCTCGCTGTCGTTGACATTCATCTGACATCCGTATGTCTCAATGAAAACGTGTGGTTTGCTGTTGTCGGTTACCGGTTTTACTGAACTGTATATTGTTTGCATTCTCTTCTTAGATTATTCTGCAAATATAGGCTTTTTTGTACCTTTGTAGAGACAGACAATATTTTATGAAGAAATTTTTACTACTCACACTTGCTTTCGCACTGATTTTAACATCATGCACCGATTACCGGGCGCTTAAGATTAACTCGGTAGATATTAATAAGTTCAATATGAAGAGCGCCTCCAACATCCAATTAGAATTGAAGCTTGCAATAGATAATCCTCTGAATGAGGGGGTATTTCTCAAAGGGCTTGTAGGTGGTCTTAAACACAACGGTGCAAAATTTGCAGATGTTGAATTAATAAGTTCCGATACGGTAAAAGCGAAGAGTAGCGGTGTTTACAAAATTTCGGTTCGTGTTGCTGTTCAGGATCCGATGTTACTCATGACAATGGGGCTTAATTTGAAGTCTGTCAAGTTCGATGAGTACACTGCCGATGCAAAAATTACGCTCGCCAACACAAAAGGGGGCTCGCGTAAAGTCAAGATTAAGAACTACCCCGTTATGGAGCTTGCCAATAAAATTAAGAGATAATGAAGAGGTTACTTCTATTGTTCGTTTTTGTAGCAGCTGGTTTTGCAACAAATGCACTTCTCGCGCAAAATCCCGATTCACTAAAGAGGGATTCTGTAAGGATAATTCCACCTCTTCTTGATTCTGCCCTTTATGGGGTGAATGTATTCGACGTTCTCTCAAAACCATC
>CAZOOH010000261.1:0-2672 GCA_964581375.1 uncultured Muribaculaceae bacterium | reverse complement strand
TATTTATTTTCAGCAATTAATTACTGTGCGTTTCTTGGACCTTTGTTGTTTCCACCACGTCCTTTACCTTGTGCACCACCTCTGTTGCCGCCTTTTCTGTCTCTGTCGTGTCCGCCACCTCTGTTTCCTGAAGGACGGTTAGATCCCGACGAGCCGTGTGATCCGGCTGCACCTGCTGCTACACCTGCATTAGGAGAAAGGTCTCTCTTTCCGTAAACCTCACCGTTACAAATCCATACTTTAACTCCCAGTACACCAACTTTTGTGTTGGCTTCTGCATGAGCATAGTCGATATCTGCACGGAAAGTGTGTAATGGAGTACGACCCTCTTTATAAAGTTCTCTTCTTGCCATTTCGGCTCCGCCTAAACGACCGCTTACAAGAACTTTAATTCCTTCTGCTCCCATTCTCATTGTCGATGCCATTGCCATCTTGATGGCTCTGCGGTAAGAAACACGACCCTCTACCTGACGGGCTATGTTGTTTGCCACGATGTTTGCATCAATCTCAGGACGTTTAACTTCAAAGATGTTGATTTGAACCTCTTTGTTAGAGATTTTTTTCAACTCCTCTTTTAGTTTATCGACCTCTTGACCGCCCTTCCCGATAATAACACCGGGACGTGCTGTATGAATGGTTACGGTAATTAATTTAAGTGTTCTTTCGATAACAATTTTTGAAAGACTTGCTTTAGATAAACGAGCATTAAGATACTCGCGAATCTTTGCGTCTTCAAGAATCTTACCTGCGTAATCTGTTCCACCGTACCAGTTAGAGTCCCAGCCTCGGATAATACCTATACGGTTGCTGATTGGGTTAGTTTTTTGTCCCATATTATTTCTCCTCTTTTACGGTTTTACTTTTTTTACCCAGCACGATTGTAACGTGGTTTGAGCGTTTGCGAATACGCGCTGCCCTACCTTGCGGTGCTGTACGAATACGCTTGAGTGAACGGCCTTGTCCAACCATAATTGATTCGACACAAATATTGCCGCTTTCCAACTCTTTGCGCTCTGATTCATTCTTGGATTCCCAGTTGGCAATAGCCGAACGTAGTAATTTCTCAAGACGAATAGATGCCTCCTTTTTGGTATACTTTAATATATCCAAAGCACGGTTAACTTCGACGCCTCTTATAATATCTGCAACTAAACGCATCTTTCTAGGCGAAGTAGGAACATTGTTCAGCTTTGCGTAAGCTGTTTGTTTCCTTATTTCTTTAAGCTTTTCAGCTGATTCTTTCTTTCGAGCTCCCATTATTTCTAATCTTGCTTATACATTAATTATATTAACGATTACCCGAGTGCCCTTTAAAAGTGCGTGTCGGTGCAAACTCTCCAAGTTTGTGTCCTACCATATTCTCTGTTACATATACCGGAATAAACTTATTCCCATTATGAACAGCTATAGTATGTCCCACAAAGTCAGGAGAAATCATACTGGCGCGTGACCAGGTTTTGATAACCTCTTTCTTGCTTGCTTCATTCATAGCAAGAACCTTTTTTTCGAGACTGGCCTCAATGTAAGGCCCTTTCTTTAGTGAACGACTCATAATTCTATCAGTTTAATTCCGTTATTTTTTCCTTCTTTCAATAATAAACTTCTTAGTCGTCTTCTTAGGGTTACGAGTTTTGTAACCTTTAGCCGGAATACCTTTTCTAGATCTTGGATGACCTCCTGAGGCGCGTCCTTCACCACCACCCATAGGGTGATCTACCGGATTCATAACAACACCGCGGTTACGAGGCCTGCGACCTAACCAGCGTTTACGACCGGCTTTTCCGTCAGACTCTAAGTTGTGATCTGGATTTGATACTGTTCCAACAGTTGCTCTGCAGGTTACAAGAACCATTCTTGTCTCACCCGAAGGTAGTCTCAAGATAGCGTGTGTACCCTCCCTTGCAGTAAGCTGAGCGTATGTTCCCGCGCTGCGAGCCATAGCTGCTCCCTGACCCGGGTGCAATTCGATGTTGTGAACTAAAGTACCAAGAGGAATTTCTGATAGAGGCAGAGTGTTACCAACTTCCGGAGCAACTCCCGAACCTGATGCGATTACCTGACCTACTTTTATTCCGTTAGGAGCTATAATATAGCGTTTCTCACCGTCAGCATAAACAACTAATGCGATCCTTGCACTTCTGTTCGGATCGTACTCGATAGTTTTAACTGTGGCTGTGTACTTATCTTTATTACGTAAGAAGTCTATTACGCGGTACATTCTCTTGTGACCGCCTCCGAGATAACGCATTGTCATTTTACCCTCGGCATTACGACCACCCGATTTTGAAATCGGAGCCAATAATGACTTTTCGGGAGTTGAGCAGGTAATCTCGTCAAATGCGCTTATAGACTTATGTCTTGTACCGGGTGTTACCGGTTTAAATTTGCGTATTGCCATAGACTCTAAATATTACTGTAAAAATCAATCTTATCATCACCGGCCAGTGTTACAAACGCTTTTTTAAAGTGATTTGCACGGCCACTCAATAATCCCGCTTTTGTAAAACGGCTCTTACGCTTACCATGGTAATTAACTGTATTGACATCCAATACCTTAACACCATACATCTCCTCAACCGCTGCTTTTATTTGGATTTTGTTTGCATCGCGGTCAACTTCAAAACCGTAACGATTCAATTTCTCGCCTTGAATCGTCAACTTTTCTGTTACTA
>CAZOOH010000260.1:0-2681 GCA_964581375.1 uncultured Muribaculaceae bacterium | reverse complement strand
CATAAATAAATATACAGACCATAAACACTTCGTTTCAATTCTTGATGATGAATTGAAGGAGATTGACTTAGCATTAACAGAGAAAGCAATTCTAAGCTTGTCAAAATTAGAACCAGAAAAAAAATTAAAAATCACGCCACAATGGAATGAGCTTGTTAAGTTGCAATTAAAGAATGAGATATCTTCACTTATTTTTTCTGATTCTCATAAAGCATTATTACGAAATGCTGACAATTACTACAAAGTCATATTTTCTAAGTACCTATATAATGGCTATTTAAATCAGAAGGAATTTAATGGAGCATCTTTTTTTTTAGCTATGGATGCATTTGAAGACTTTATTAAAACAAATAACTTAAAAATCTCAATTGCCGATTTTCTTGTGTCCAAAAATGTTCTTCCAGAGATTTTCATTGACTATGTGTATCTATCTAAATCAAGATTTAAAGACTTGAAAATAACTTGTGATAATAAAATTCTAAATGACTATTTAATTGGTCTACTGGAAGACGGATTACCAAGTATGGATTTCATTGAGTACTTAATTATGGATGAAACTTATAATTTTACTCCTCTTCAAGAAAAAATTGAATCTATGATTTCAGGTAACAAATTGACAGTTGCAAATTTCCCAGAATTATTAAAAACTTACAAACTAATATCTAAAAGCAAGCCTTTAACTACACAACTTTCATCGACTCAAGTTCAAACATTAATTAGTAGCATTAAAGATGACAGTCAAGCCTGTTATTATGATTTATTAGCAATGGGACTAGTAAATAAACAACTAAATCCAGTATTTAGCGAAGGTCTTGATGAAAAAATTGCAAAAGTTATTGAATATTATTTGACTTATGATCAACTCTTATTGTTAGCCAAAGATTGGGGAAGCGACTTATTAAGAAAAACAGTGAGAGCAATGACTATCAAATCTTTTGGAGAAAATATGCAAATTCTGAATGTTTTACCTTTTTTTGAGGAAATAAAATCTGCAATAAATATAACTCCAGAATCATTGCTTCAAGAACTAAGTTTATGGGAAGATTCAATCCCAAGCATTACAGTTGATAATATCGAAGCACAAATTCCCAAATTCAGTTTTTATAATTACTCCACAGAAACAAAGAACAAATTAACAGAGCATATAAATAATGTTGCGATTGAAAAACTTAAAACTATTCATGAAACAGACTTGTATGCTCAGCGTAATACGGCAACATATTATTGGCTTAACTGTGCTTCAATATTAATTGAGAATAATGTAATTAAAACATTACCGGATAACTTAACGGATTTTAGTAAAAAAATACTAAATGAAATAGCTTCCGGTGTACAACCAATTCCAACTCCAAACAGCATTTTAGATAGGATAATTAAAAAGGCGAGTAAAAATAAACTTCAACCAACAATTAAAATAATCTGTGATGAATTCTGTAATAAAACCAAGGCAATTAGTCCTTCTTTATTTGTCTATTTTGCAGAAAATTTTGATTTTATAAATAAAATGACTTCTCGCTCAGGGGATATAACCCGTAATATTCTCAATGACGTATTTTCAAATCCAACTTGTTCAAAATTAATATTAGAAAATAGCTCTGGATATATTAAGAAAATCAATGAAGCTGGTAATGATGCAGAGGACTTAAAATCAAAAATCTACCATATGATACAAAGTAATCCAACAGATGAATTGATTGATTTTGCTTCAGCTATTGGTGTGAAAATTGAACAAGAATCTGATAATGAGGAAGTGAAAGAATAAAAACGAGGCATAACATTTTGTATAAGTAATGGCAGGGAAAGTGTAAAATATCAAGTATTGTAGCCTGTTCAAACTGCTTAGCGATTTGATTTGGAAATTACAACCCAATTTGTTCTTATTTTTTAATAATTACCGATAGACATACATAATAATAAATTATGAAACCAAAAGAATTGATTTTGAAATGGGTTGTGTCGTTTAATCGTGGCGATGTGGGGGAGTTAATGGGGTATTACCACGATGAGGCGATTAATCATCAGGTTGCGAATGAGCCGGTAGTTGGGAAAGGTGCAATAGAAGAGATGTTTGCAAGGGAGTTTGCATCTGCCTCAATGGTATGTATAATTGAGAATATATTTGAAGATGGGGAGTGGGCTATTCTTGAGTGGAGGGATCCGCTGGGATTGAGAGGCTGTGGCTTTTTCAGAGTGGTCGATGATAAAATTGTTTTCCAAAGAGGATATTGGGATAAATTGAGTTTTTTGCGTCAACATAATCTTCCGTTACCGACGGAATAAGTAGAGTGTAAGTGCGTGTTAAATTAAAATAGTGGAATAATTTAAATATCAGATGAATTTATGAATAGACTATTAATTATTATATTTTTAATCAGTTACAATTCTGTGTTCGGGCAGGGGGTTGCGGGGGTGGTTATTAATGCGGAGAGCAGGGTGCCGGTTGAATTTGTTAATGTTGGGATTGTGGGGAAGAATGTCGGGACGGTGTCGGATGTTAACGGCAGGTTTAGTTTTTTTGTGGATCCTAAGTACGATAATGATACTGTGATCTTTTCAATAATTGGATTTAAACCACAACTGATAAAGGTATCTGCACTGAGGAAGGGTGGAAGTAATGAGATATTGCTTGAGGAGCGGGCCTATGAAATTCGGGAATACATGCTCATTACTCGCCATCGCTC
>CAZOOH010000259.1:0-2730 GCA_964581375.1 uncultured Muribaculaceae bacterium | reverse complement strand
AGTGCTTCGTAATCGTTTGTAGATAACTCTCTTTTCTTGCCACCAAGGACAGGTACTCTTCTCTTTTCAAACTTGAAATGGGTGATTATAAATCGTGGGCAAATGGACTAAAAGCTGCCGGATATGCTACTAATCCTCAATATGCCGAACAGTTGATAAAAATTATTGAAGATTACAGTCTTTATCAATTCGATAACATCGACAGTAAAACTCAAACTAATAAAACTATAGTTAGTACTATTACTAAAACGGCTTCAGATACCATTAATAATACGGTACAATCAGATAATTATGACTTTAGTATATCCAGAACTACTTATACAAATAACAAAGTAAAATATATTATTTCAGGCGTAAATGACTCTTATGAAGAACTTTCTAAAGAGTATGGATTGTTTAAAAAAGAGATATTAAAATTTAATGATTTGGATTTTGATGTGGAGCTTAAACCGGGTACAGTTGTTTATTTAGAAAAGAAAAAAAAGAGATTTTACGGAACCGATAAAACTTACACACTTACCAATGAAGATACCATTTACTCTGTTTCACAAAAATTTGGCATTCGACTTAAAAATCTGCTTAAATTAAATTCTATTACTGAGGATAAATTGCCGAAAATTGGCCAAACAATTAAACTAAAATGAAAAAATTCAAGTACTTAATTTATATTGCTCCCATATTCTTATTCATCATTTTTTTTATATTATACTCTTATTACGTCACTTATAACAAACCAAATATTTCAAAGGATACTTCTTATCTATACATTCACTCAAATGCAAAGTATCAGGATATTATTGACTCTTTGAAAAGTAATGATATTCTCAAGAATTATCGCTCTTTTAGCAGGGCAGCAAAAAAAATGAATTTGGAAACAAGTTTCAAACCTGGCAGATACAAACTCACTGAGGGGATGAGCAATAAACAGGTAATTAACAGAATTCTTTTAAACGATCAATCACCTGTAAATCTCATAATTGCCGGGTCAATTAGAAATCGTGAAAAATTGGCGAAAATCATTGCTAAAAAAATTGAGTGTGAATACGATGTAATCTATTCTGCATTAAATAATGATTCAGTCATTAACAGTTATGGCTTTAACAAGAATACTTTTATATCTATGTTTATGCCATACACTTATGAAGTTTACTGGACAACTTCGGTAAATGATTTATTTGATAAGTTTAAAAAATCATACGATACGTTTTGGAATAGTGAAAGAGTAGAAAAGGCGAAAGAGTTGAATATGTCAAAAACAGAAATCGCTACTTTGGCTTCAATAGTTTACGAAGAGAGTAAGGCAGAGGAAGAACAACCGATAATTGCCGGTGTATATATCAACAGAATAAAAAAAGGAGTACCCCTTCAGGCCGATCCTACTGTTATTTTTGCATTAAATGACTATACAATAAGAAGAGTTCTAAAAAAACATCTTGAGGTAAAATCTCCTTACAATACGTACAGAATTAAAGGACTCCCTCCCGGACCAATTTCTATTGCTCCAATAGCGACCTTAGATGCTGTCTTGAATTATAAAAAGCATAAATTCATGTATTTTTGTGCAAGTCCGGAATTTAACGGGCGACACCTGTTTGCAGAATCTCTGGAGGGACATAATAAAAATGCCCTTGCATACAGAAGGGCATTAAACAGCAGAAATATTAAAAAATAGAGTACTTTTTATAACTTAATTTTTCCATTAATGTAGTCCAAAGCAACTTTATACTCGTCATCTCTGTATGAGTTTATAACTTTGAAATATGCTGATGTATCAAACAGGGAACGGGCCAACAAAGCTTTTATATAGTTTTTAATTCTGTTACCCGATATATTTAATCCCTTCTCATCTCTCTCTAATCCTTTTTTCTGAGCGTATGTAATCAGATCGGCAAAGATTGATTCTACAAGCTTCTGGTCTTTGTCAAACGACTCAAATGATTTAAATTTTGCCTTTAAAATATCTCTGTTTGAATCTGAATATTCATTAATATATTCAGTTATTACGCCCTTTCTGATAAAGTTCATAAAATATTCAGACACATCAGAAGTGTCTGCCGGCACAAAATAGTCAGGAGTAATTCCACCGCCGCCGTAAACGATACGACCTTTTATTAACGTTTTATATTTCAGAGAATCAGGCACATTAACGTCTTTAAGATTAAATAATTCTCCGGTTTTATACCTGTTATTCAAATCTTTATAATAATCATCACGCTTACCCTCAATAAAAGGTTTTTGTATTACTCTTCCGGATGGAGTATGATATCTTGCAATAGTTAACCTCAACTGAGAACCGTCAGAATAGGGAAGCATCTGCTGAACCAATCCTTTTCCAAAACTTCTGCGGCCAATAATTGCACCTCTGTCCCAGTCTTGAATGGCTCCGGCAACGATTTCACTGGCAGATGCTGAGTTTTCGTCAATTAGCACAGCTAAAGGTCCTTGTTTAAAAAAACCGTTTCCTGTTGCAAATGTCTCATTTTTCGGGAATCTTCTACCCTCAGTATATACAATTGTCTGCCCTTTTTCAAGAAACATATCGCCAATTGCGAAGGCTGTTGTAAGGAAACCGCCTCCATTACCCCGCAAGTCAAAAATAATTCCATTAATTTTCTTAAGTCCCAGTTTGGTAATGGCTTCGTATATTTCAGTTTCCGAAGTAGCAGAGAATCTGCTTAATTTTAAATATACAACTCCCGGTTCCGCCTCATAGCAAGCATCAAGGCTATA
>CAZOOH010000258.1:0-2746 GCA_964581375.1 uncultured Muribaculaceae bacterium | reverse complement strand
AGTCCTGTTTACAGTGAAACAGGGGAGTTTTTAGGATACAGAGGTGTCGATTCCGATGTTACTGAACAGACTAGAACCCTTGAGGCACTTGTCGAAGCTAAGGAGAGAGCCGAAGAGAGCGACAGACTCAAAACCGCGTTTCTGCAAAATCTCTCTCATGAAATCAGAACACCTATGAACGGCGTAATAGGTTTTATGGAGCTATTGAACAATCCTGATCTCTCAAGTAATCAAAGAATTGAATATACCGAAATAGTAGAAAAGAGTGCCACTCGATTAATCAATACAATAAATGAGATAATTGAAATATCAAAGATTGAGACCAAAACAGTAAAAGTAAATCTATCCAAAGAAAATCCTGAGGCGATTATCAAAAAACAATTCGTTAAATATAAAAATCAGGTCCAGTCAGTTCCTTTAAATTTTAACATATCTATACCTGAAAAAACGACTATAGATTATATTGAAACAGACGTTCACAAACTTGATATAATTTTTAACAGCCTCATAGACAATGCCATTAAATTTACTACAAGTGGAAGTATTGAAATAGGTTTTAAATCGGACAAAAATGATATCTGCTTTTTTGTAAAAGATACAGGAGTCGGAATTCCTGCCGACAGGTATGAGGCTATATTTAAACCGTTTGTACAAGCCAATCTAAAAATAACCCGAGCCCATGAAGGATCGGGACTCGGATTATCAATAGCAAAAGCCTATGTAGAAATGCTCAAAGGGAGAATTTGGTTTGACTCTTCTCTTGAGGATGGAACCTCTTTCTATTTTACTCTGCCCCTGTAAAATATATTTTAAAGCCCTCCGACACTTCTTCAACAAGCCAATGTCTGTAACCTAGACTTACCGATTTATCCAATAGCGGTGCAGGTACAAACGGGGCAATAACTTCAAGGATATCTCCTGCTTTTAGTTGTTTAATTGACGATAGTACCTCATGAACAGGTTGCTCACCTCTGTTAAGTATCTCAGCTATGTTAATCGAATTCACTACTCTGCTTTCGGCAAACCACTCCGGTTTAACAATATTATAGTTGTGTTCATTTTTATCCAGAACATCCATTCTACCCTGACCGGCAACCTCTCTCAATTTATTAACAAGTTCTTCGACATTAAGACCCCCTATCACTGCAGCTTGAGATATATTTGTAATCCTGGCAATAGTCTTTCTCAACAAAGGATTCTTAAGTTTATTAAATTCAGGAGCAGCCGCAATAAGAACCTCTTCAAGTTGTGGGTAACTCTCCAATAAATCGTAAATCTTCGTTTTTGGTGTAATGATTAAATTTTCCATCGTTTAATCCTTTTTCTCGGTGTAAGATAAAATTCTTCTTTCGCCCTCCAGCTTTCTTAAATCGGACAAATCCTGAGAAAACTCCAGTGTTCCCAAATACTCTCCCTTTTCGTCCCTGAGAGCAAAATACTCAATATGTATAAATTTTCCGTGCATTTGAATCCAGAATGGGGCGTGGTCAGCTTTACCCGATTTAAAATCTTCCAGAATTTTCTCAATAATATGAACACTGCCCGGAGGGTGACACAAACGTACATCTCTGTTAATAATTGTCCTGCTGCGCGCAAATATCCTCTCTTTACCCTGAGTAAAATACTTAACCTTATCGTTTTTATCGACAAAAGTCATATCGACAGGAATTGTATTGAGAATAGCCATTATTTCGCCTGCCGTAAAACTGCCCGAAGGTAATTTTATTGTACTTCCTTCAGTAGCTACCGGAGAATCATCATTTTCATGCATCTCCATACCCTCCGGCATCCAATCCTCTTGAGGATCATATAGAGTGTAGCCGAAATCCATGGTTTGACGATGAATATTCCACCACTCTTCGGTAGTAAGCATATCCATACTCATAGGAAATAGAATCTCCTCCTCCTTTTTAACCATATCTGCCATCGCTTTTAATACAGGATCAAACAAAAGCGGGATAACGTCAATTAAATCATTTTTGGAAACATCATCGGTTCTGAGAATCTCAATAGCCCCCTTCAACTGCTCTCTTATTTCGTCGTGTTTACCCCACATTACCTTTGGTGGGCCTGTAATACCGTTTTTTTCCAGAAAAGGAAAAAGCAGATACTCTTTGCGCTTATAATGTTTATCGACATCCATCAATTCGTTGAACTGGAATTGAACTTGCAATTTGAAAACGCCAAAACCCTCATGCGAAACAGTCTCAATGCCTGCAATCATTTTCTGAGTCTTTTCAATAACCTTGTTTAACTCAATATTCTCTTTAATCATAACATCTACCGGGTGCCCGGCAGGAATAGATCGAGAACCCGATTGGTCGATATGCCCGTCAAGAACATCGCCGTGGATATCGCACAACTTAATCACCTCTTCCTCCGGCAAACCTTCGGAAATAAGCTCTTGTTCGACCTCTACTACCTCCCCGTAAGGAATCTGTTTCAAAGAGCCAATAAGTTCCTCTTTAACTTTAATTGGATCTACTCCCTGATGAAGTTTCAAAATCAACTCTTTAAGACGCTCTTTTCTGTGCCTGGAATTATTTATAAGTTCACTCATAACAATTAGTATTTGATTATTAACAAAATAGAGATACAATTTGTTCTAATAAAGTTAACAAAAAAATTTCTAACCTGAATGCAAAAATAAACACGCTATAATCGGAAATATACCAATTATAGCGTGTTTAAATAAGTGACCCCGACAGGATTCAAACCTGTAACCGTCTGATCCGTAGTCAGATAC
>CAZOOH010000257.1:0-2777 GCA_964581375.1 uncultured Muribaculaceae bacterium | reverse complement strand
AGCTTTATATGCCGAAAACATCACTCCTCAGTCGGAATTGGATAAACTGTACGCTCCTAAGGAGAGTATAGCATTTTACAGAGACAGAGGCACCGGCAGACCAACAAAAAAAGAGAGGCGCGATATTGACTCTCTTTTAGACGGTTTCTTCGATTATACAGACGAAGCCGAAACAGACTAATTTCTATTTTCCGGTTATCTCAAGCAAGGTAGTTCTTTCGGTAAGTTTATCGATATAAAGATACTCCAAAGATGCAGGTATAAGAATAGTTTCACCTGTGGAAATAACTTCAGAACCACCTTCGGAACTGATTACAGCATCTCCCTCCAAACATAGATAAATTATAAATCGCTCATAATCAGAAAGAGTGATTTTGCTTCTACCTTTGATTTTAATTTTATCTACTTTAAAGTATTCAGAATCATTAAGAATTATCTTTTCTTCATCAGAATTAAAACCTCTCTTGTAAATCCTTTCGTCAAGATTAAGTTTATTAAAATTTATACAATCTAAAGCCAGTTCCAGATGCATCTCTCTGGCGGTTTCAGGATTATGTTCTCTCCCCCAATCATAAACCCTGTAAGTAATATCGGAAGATTGCTGAACTTCGGCAATCAGTACTCCGCCGGTTGCAGAGTGTATAGTTCCGGGTTCAATAAAAAGAAAATCGCCCTTCTCAGGATAAATAACATTCATAACCTCATCCAGCTTTTGCTCTTTACATAGAAGCAAGAACTCCTCTTTAGTCAGGTCTTTTTTAAAACCGCAATAAATTTTGGCATCCTTTTCGGCGTCAATTATATACCAGCACTCAGATTTGCCGAGTGAATCATGCCTTTGGGCTGCTAATTCATCGTTAGGATGAACCTGAACCGATAAATTGTCGTTAATATCCAAGAACTTAATTAAAAGCGGAAATTCATTGCCGTATTTTTCATAGATTGAATCGCCGGTAATATCGCCCATGTATGATTCAAGAAGCTCTGCGAGATTATTACCCTTTAAGAAGCCATTATCGATTAATGAAACATCGTCGTCAATAGTGCTGATTTCCCAACTCTCTCCAACTGCTTTACCGCCACCGTAATCTTTATTCAGGAGTTTGACCAGTCTGTCACCTCCCCACACTCTCTCTTTTACTATTGGTTCAAATTTTAACGGATATAGGTTTGTCATAACTCTTATTCATTATTAATATGGTAACTGTAATATATATAATAGAAATTGCAAATATCAAGTAGTAGAAATTGCCCGGAATAATATCTCGGTATGTAGATTCGGCAGATATCTGCGGTAAAATAGACATAACCAGAAAAGAGAATCCGTTATTTATAAAATGAATAAATATTGTAAGAATAAGTGAGCCGGTTTTATAGTAAATCCAGCCCATCAAAATACCCACCAAAATTGCGGGAATAGCCTGCCAGGGATTAAGATGCATAAAACCGAATATAACTGCCGACCAAATAATTGCTTTAGAGGGCGAATAACGTACAAGTAATCCTCTAAGAACTATACCCCTTAAAAACAGCTCCTCCAAAATTGGAGCAAAAATTACTACAGTAAGAAAACCAACGATACTGGTTTCATTCATTTTCTCAAATAACTCCTTTATAAACTGAGGCATCTTCATCCATGAATATAAAGGTTCGGTAACAAGATTAAAAGCAAGTACCAAAGGAATGATCATTAAAAGCGAGGATATAAAACCAATCTTACCTAAATTATAACCGTTAACAGGTATAGTGTTAACTGTATCATTGTGATCGGTAGGCCGGAAATAAATGTAAAGGAATCCCGGTATAAACATTAGCGGGTATAATAAAATTGAAATCCAATTTTGTGTTGCAGGAAAAATTGAGGAGATAATCAGTGCAGATACTCCTCCCAAAATTCCCCCTCCGATAACTATTATAAATATTAGCAGCCAACTCTCTCCCAAACTTGGGGCAAATGATTTAATTTTGTTAAACATATTATTTAAATAGTGGATTTGGATATAAACCTTTGTTAGTCAATTTCTTAAACTCTTCTACAACTTGTTCGCGATCCTCTTTGTATGTAACACCGAACCATCTGTCAGGAGTATTTAATACATAAGTAACCGCTTTGTTTTTAACAATTAGTGAATTTACTAAAGAGGGGATATAAAACTCTTTTGTAAGATTATCGATATTTGTTGCAAGAAACTCCTTGAAGAGATCCTCTCCCTCTGTAAGAACATCGGGAGTGAAGCCCCAAAAGTTCATAGAAACCGAAGTCTGAGGTTCAATTTTGACTTCGCTTCCTTCAGAATTTGTACCTGTAATAACAGTGTCGTTTAATTTGATATTGTGATGCTCCTCCACACCGGTAAGAATAATATTGATATCAAACGAGCAAACACCACGTGAAACGCCGCCGGTTTCTGAAAGCGTCATATCGGTTCTGAAACCTACCATACAAAATTGGCCACTTTTACCCTTGCTTTTTTCAAGAAAACCTGCAATAACCTTAAATGAATTTTGACCGTAGTAGTCATCTGCATTAATAACTGCAAAAGGTTCATTTATGAAAGCAGATGCCATTAACATCGCATGGCCTGTACCCCAGGGTTTTACTCGTTCAGGATTTAATTTGAATCCTTCCGGAATTTTAAAGAGCTCTTGCTCTGCAAACTCCAATTTAACAAGTTTACCATATTTTTCGGTCACACTCTTTTCGAAAACTTCTCTAAAGCTGCTTTTTATTATAAAAATAACTTTATCGAAACCTGCTTGTACCGCATCATAAACAG
>CAZOOH010000256.1:0-2781 GCA_964581375.1 uncultured Muribaculaceae bacterium | reverse complement strand
ATATCCGATTGCTCTCAACAGTGTTGTAACAGGCAACTTTTTCTTTCTGTCGATATACGCATACATCACATTGTTAATGTCTGTTGCGAATTCAATCCAGGATCCTTTGAAAGGAATTATTCTTGCTGAATATAGTTTAGTACCGTTAGCGTGGAGACTCTGACCAAAGAATACACCTGGAGAACGGTGTAACTGAGATACTACGATTCTCTCTGAACCGTTTATGACAAAAGTACCTCTTGGAGTCATATATGGTATTGTACCCAAGAAAACATCTTGAATAACTGTGTCAAAATCTTCGTGTTCCGGATCGGTACAGTATAATTTTAATTTGGCCTTTAACGGTACACTATATGTTAAACCTCTCTCTAAGCACTCGTCAAGTGAGTATCTTGGAGGGTCAATAAAATAGTCTATAAACTCCAATACGAAGTTGTTACGTGTATCCGCAATAGGGAATATCTCTTGAAAAACTTGATATAGTCCTTCATTCCTGCGGTTTTCCGGTGTTGTCTCCAGCTGGAAAAAATCTTTAAAAGATTTCAGCTGAACTTCTAAAAAGTCCGGATAATCTAGCAGGGATTTTGAAGTCGCGAATGTAATCCGCTGATTATTTGTTTTTTGCGACATTGTATTATGGTTGGTTGAAATAATTTTAAAATAACGACAAAAAGGTTTAGAGCCTTTTTGGCTCTAAACCTGCTGAATTTCCCGTTTAACGGGTAATAGAGTTATTTAATTTCAACTTCTCCGCCGGCTTCTTCCAATTGAGCTTTTACTTGCTCTGCTTCTGCTTTGGAAACTTTTTCTTTGATTGCTTTTGGAGCAGCGTCAACTAGGTCTTTTGACTCTTTCAAACCAAGACCGGTAATATCTTTAACGACCTTAACGATTTGTAATTTTGCCTGACCAGGTGATTTAAGGATAACATCAAACTGAGTTTGTTCTGCCTCAACAGCTGCAGCAGCAGCAGCGGGAGCAGCAACAGCAACAGCAGCAGCTGCTGGTTCAATTCCGTATTCCTCTTTTAAAATTTTTGCCAATTCTTGTACATCTTTTACAGAAAGGTTAACTAATTCTTCTGCAAACTTTTTGATATCTGCCATGGTATTAGATATTTAATTTAATTTATATACTTTATTTTATTATTTTTCGGAAAGTGTCTTGACAATTCCTGCAATTTTACCGCCACCGTTTGCCTGAAGGGCAGAGATGACATTTTTAGCAGGAGCTTGCAACATACTGATGATATCACCGATAAGCTCGTCGTGTGATTTAATATTAACCAGTGAGTCTAATTGGTTTGCACCAACATAGGCACACTCTTGTACCAGAGCACCTTTAAGTACTGGTTTACCGTGTTTCGCACCAAACTCTTTAATAAGTTTAGCAGGAACGTTAGCCACTGTGGTAAACATAATTGCAGATGGACCCTCAAGTACAGGGTAAAGCAGCTCAGAATCGTTAATTCCTTTACTTTCCAGAGCTTTACGGAACAATGTGTTTTTAACAACAACCAGTTTGATATCTTTTTCGAAGCATGCACGACGCAGACTTGCAGTTTTTGCGGCATTTAAACCAGAAATATCTGCAAGATAAAAATCGGGCGTAATCTCTAACTGTGCTGTTAAACTTTCAATTATTAGTTTTTTATCTTCTTTTCTCATAAATCGTCAAGTTATTCAGCAGCGCTAATAGATTTGCTATCGATGTTAATTCCGGGACTCATTGTCGAAGAGATAAAGATACTCTTAAGATAGGTACCTTTTAACGCTTGTGGTTTTAGTTTCAAAACTGTATTGATTAGCTCAATTGCATTTTCGGTAAGTTGCTCGTTTTCGAACGAAACTTTTCCGATAGATGCGTGAACAATACCCTGTTTGTCAACTTTAAAATCGATTTTACCGGCTTTAACCTCTTTAACGGCATTGCCTACCTCCATAGTAACCGTTCCGGTTTTTGGGTTTGGCATGAGTCCGCGTGGTCCGAGAATTCTACCGATAGGTCCGATTTTAGCCATAACAGATGGTGTACAAATGATTGTATCAATATCTGTCCAACCGTTTTTAATCTTTTCGATATAGTCGTCAAGTCCAACAAAATCTGCTCCGGCAGCTTGTGCCTCGGCCTCTTTGTCGGGAGTACATAATACTAAAACACGAACCGTTTTACCGGTACCATGCGGAAGAGTTACAACGCCACGAACCATTTGATTCGCTTTTCTAGGGTCAACTCCTAAACGGATTGCTAAATCAACAGATGCATCAAACTTTGTAAAAGTCGTCTCTTTAACCAGAGCGCAAGCTTCTGCCAACTTATACTGTTTAGTTGTATCAACCTTAGGGTATACTACTTTTTGATTTTTTGTCAGCTTACTCATCTTAGCATCTTATTTATTTAACATCTTCGGGGAAAGTCCCTGTAACAGTAATACCCATACTGCGAGCAGTACCGGCAACCATTGTCATAGCCGACTTCAATGTAAATGCATTCATATCGGGCATCTTGTCCAGTGCAATAGCGCGAACTTGTTCCCATGAAACGGATGCTACCTTTTTACGATTAGGTTCGGCAGAACCTGATTGTATCTTGGCAGCCTCTTTCAATTGAATCGCAACCGGGGGTTGTTTAACTTCAAAAGTAAACGATTTATCGCTGTAAACTGTGATAATTACAGGTAATACTTTACCTGCTTTATCTTGGGTGCGAGCATTGAATTGCTTGCAAAAGTCCATTATGTTTACACCTTTTGAACCTAAAGCAGGACCTACCGGTGGTGAG
>CAZOOH010000255.1:0-2824 GCA_964581375.1 uncultured Muribaculaceae bacterium | reverse complement strand
TGAGTCTCAAGCCCGATTACTACTTCCAAACCGTGCAAAACAAGTTCCCCGCTGAGTTTATCGCCAGACATTACAATATAGTATTTAAGAATTGGGCAAAATTTAAAATATCACCCTCCCCGAATTTTGCAGATGTGATCTGCAATCCGGTAGAGAGGGCAACAGGAGCAGTCATGGTTGGCAATCCACCCAGACTGAAACCTACAGTGTAGGCATCCGAGAGATACATCGAAAGAGGGTCCCTGAGAGTTTCACCCACTTTTGGCACCTTTACCGGTGAAACCGGCGAAAGGATAATATTAACTTTTTTAAAATCGCTCTCAAAGCTCTCTTCGATTTTTCTCCGTATTTTATTGGCTTTGATATAAATAGCCTCAGAATATCCATGCGACAACACCTGATTCCCCCCTACAATCCTCCTTTTAGTCTCCTCTGTAAAATTCTCAGAACGAGTTATGGCGTAACCATCCTTTAAATTTTTTCCCTCTCTCCTTACCCCAAAGTTTGTTCCGTCGAGTCTTGCAAGGTTCGATGCGGTTTCGGCCATCGCAATGGCATAGTAGGCCGATACCAGAATATTTCCATCGAAAAAGTCAAGCTCACTAACCTCGACTCCGACCCCTTTCAACCTGTTTATCAACTCTAAAAACTCTTTTTTTATCTGAGGGTCCAGTGCACTGCTCTCAATGAAACTACGATAATAACCGACTCTCATTTTTGCGCAATCTTGTATACTCTCAGGAACAATCTCGGGTACAGGCTCCGTTTCAACAGAGGTGTTGTCGTGAATATCTTTTCCGCTTATAGCATTAAGTACAATTCTGATATCTTCGGGACTCTTGGCAAACGGACCAACACAATCGGTCGATGAGGCATAAGCCATCAAACCGTAACGAGAAACCCTTCCGTAAGTAGGTTTAAGTCCGTACACACCGTTATAGCCGGCCGGCTGACGAATCGAGCCTCCGGTGTCGCCTCCGATAGAAAAAACAGTATAACCGAGAGCAACATCAACTGCACTGCCGCCGCTCGAACCGCCGGCCACCCTCCCAGTATCTTTAGAATTTAAGACAGGACCAAAAACAGTATTCTCACTGCTGCTGCCGTGTCCGAAACAGTCGCAATTCTCCTTTACAACAGGAATTGCCCCCGCATTCATAAGCCTTTCTATTGCAGATGCAGTATAAGGCGAAACATAACTCTTTAAAATTGCTGAACTTGCTGTCGCAGGGGTACCCTGGAGAAGAAACACGTCTTTTACTCCGAAAGGTATTCCCTCAAGCAGTCCGATTTGCTGACCTGCGGCAATCTTATCATCTACCTTTTGGGCAAGTTCAATTGCCACATCCTTAAGCAAATAGTTTACTGTGTTGTGGGAGTTAATCCCCAACAAATCCAGCTTACTTTTTATAAGTTCTTTAGAGGTAATTTTGCCGGATTTCAGTAGTTCGTGAAGTTTTCTGATCTGAGAATCCATTCTTTAATTTTCAATTACCTTCGAAACAACCAGATATCCGTTATTATTATTTGGGAAATTATTGATGATCCAATTTCGCTCGTGTGAATTTGAATTTATCACAACATCTTCGCGAAGATTGTTAATCGTAATACAATTATGATTGAAAATGCCATTGGAATCATCGTTTGAAACGATAGCCGAGTCTCTTATCACGTCAAAAAGGGCATCCACCGATTCCGAAGAAACGGCTCCCTTTATTCCGGACAATTGCTCAAGCGGCATTACTTTTTCCATTTTGTATTAAAACTACTTGCGACAAAACTAAAAAATTAAAATGTAAAAATGAAATATTATATGTAAAAAAATAACAAACCCTTTGCTGTAAAGGCAAAGGGCATATTATAAATTGTAAGGAAATAATTCAAAAAAAAATAATTACCTCAAAAATTTTCTTTTTAAAATTATAAATAATACAAAAAATTATAAATAACCCAAAACGAAAATAATCTGCAAAAAGAGAATTTTAGGTAAAGATAATTTGAGTTCCCTCACCGGCGGCGAGTTCATAAAAACGGCCTATAGTGATTATATCTTTAACATGTTCGCAAAAATCCTCTCTTTTAAGACCGAACATCTCAACAGCAAGCTTGCACGCATAAATCTCGCCGCCGCCCGCTGTAATCAAATCGAGAAACTCCTCTACCGGAGGGATGTCGAGCTTCTCCATCTGGCTCTTCATCATTGCAGATACACCGGCTTCAACTCCAGGTAACATTCCCAGAATTGTCGGGAAAGGGAGTCCCCCCGGCATTCTCATTCCCGGATTACCAACTGTACCGGTATGCAGTTTATTCATCTGCTTTTTAGTAATCGCATCAAGGCCAAAGAAAGTAAAGAAGACCTTAGCTTCAATTCCCTCCATAACTGCTCCGTTTGCCATAACCAGCGCAGCATAAACATCTTCGATGCTCGCCTTTGCGCATATAATCATAACCTTTTTAACAGGGTGGTCTAAATTTGCCATATACTTAAATTTTAGTTAATTAAACACAACTTGACGGTTTCGACAGGCCCGCAATTTTTGTAGCCTTCTTCAAAGGTGCTCCGGGGAAGAGGTCGTAAAAACCCTTAGTATCGACAACTCCCGATTTTCCTATTGAACGGATTGTAAGAGTCTCTCCCTTAAGCGTTTTATCTCTCAGGAAATCAATTACTTTCAGATGCATGTCGGTAAGCAAACGGGTTCCCGCCCCGGGCTGACGGTTTGCGAACACAACGTCATCCCGCACCAGATCCTCAAATCCACGGATTTTTTTCGGATTTCCTTTTTGCACGTTTAACGAAGGTACTAGATAGACAACAGGC
>CAZOOH010000254.1:0-2827 GCA_964581375.1 uncultured Muribaculaceae bacterium | reverse complement strand
TGTATATTCAGCTCCACCCATAGGTGTTGTGTAAGCAGTGGATACATTATAAATTTTACCTGTTGTGTTATTGTACCAAAATCCGAAAGGACCGGCACCCGAAGTATTATCGGGAATTAAAATGGCATTATCGACATAATTTGTACCTGAAGCAGGTAACATAAAGGATGTTACAACCGAATTACTACCAAGTCCGTAAGCAATATTATTTGCAACAAATACCCAAAAAGAGTTATTAATAGTATAAAATGCCTGTGGTTCAAAAGTATCGGTTTTTGAAGGGAATATTTGTGCAGCTGTCTTATAAACTGAATAATCTTCACAGTTATACATCTCAATATCTTTATTTTGATATATAACCGTAATTATATTTTTTGTCAAAACAGCTGAAGGTTTATGTATTCCGTATGTAATATTTTTTACTAATGCCGGATGAGCATTACCGGAAATAGTTTTCCAAATATTGTACTTAATGTTTTGTCCCTTTGTATAAGAGGTAGTAAGGCTGTTGTCCATTATCAGATTGAGGTCGGAACTTGTTCCGTTTTTGGTATCGGCAACAACTATACCCTCTCTGAACGAACTGCTTACATACAGTGGCCAGGCTTTTTGATACTCTACTCCATGTTTGGTATCTATTGCAGTAAATACCAATGTATATGGAGCCGAGAGTGTTTTATTGGTAATAACAGCATCCAGTTTTTTTGTTTCTGAAAGCAATACCAAGTTCGATGAACCCGGTGTTTGGTTTATCTGCCACTTATATGTAACATCTGCAATATTTACATTATTTCCGACTTTAATAACCGGATCTAACACAAGATTTTCAAGGTATTCGACTCTGATAATATCAGGAATCGACGTTGTCCCTATCACAATTTCATCAAATTTATTGACATCCAGACTCGATTTATCGGCATAACAACCGGCAAATAAAAGTGTGGCAGTGATAAAGAGAAGTGATTTTAATATATTTCTTTTCATTATATTCTCATTTATAAAAGTTAAGGAATGTAAACTGCACCATTAATTCTTGGTTGTATATCTTTACCGTTATCGGTTCCGGCATTATGTTTTAACTTTTCGCCATTGTGAGTAACAGCATAGTTATCGAGATAGGCTTTGAGTTTTTGAGCATACAAGTCGGTGTAATAAACTCCTAACATAGTACTAGTTCCTGTCGAAGGATCGGCAAGTTGACTTGTATAAGTAGGCCAGTAGCCTATCGGCCACCCCAGTGCATCGAGAATTGCTTTATGCGCATTCGGACTGTAGTATACGGCAGATGTACTGGTTTTTGTAAGAGGTGACAATATTATACAATTGTAAGTTCTTACATAAGACGAAGATGACGGGAACATGGCAAGCATATTACTCCATGTAAGAACGCCTTTGCAGTATTCATTCGAACCAACTTTAAGATCGGGCGATTCTGCAAGCTTAAAAGCAACTTTAACCGAAGAGTTATTTAATGCGACGTCGCGTGTCAATTCAAATCTTATTCTTCCATACAATTTACCTGCCGGTATGACTGCATCAATTATCCTATATTGAGTAGTGAGTGCGGTTGTTAATGCAGGATCAATCTGATATGCAATAACTCTGTCTTTGCTGAGAGAATCACCAGATACTTTTACAGGAAAATCTACGATGTACTTATCTTGAGTTAAAGGAACGTTCAGAAAAGACTCATTTACATAATATGTTTTATCTTCTGAATTGTATCCTTTGTATACATTTGCGTCGCCTAACCCGGGAAGTACTACTCCTGAATCGTTTACGTCAAATATCATAATCTCATCCTTTTTACATGCGTTTAAAGCAATAAAGAGGAAGATTAAAAGTGATATATTTAATATTTTTTTCATCATTTTCTCATTAAACGGTTATTGTGTCCTACCCATTTGAATCTCTTCAGACGGATAAGGTAAAACATATACTGCATCGGTTGCAGTTTTAGTATATCCGGGTATTGATGTCATTCCCAGTCTTTTATAAAGAAAAAATGCCACTCCCTCACAGTTATACTCTTTTACATACTCTTTCACAACTTCATTCATTGCTTGTGTTGCATCGAGGTTAGTAAGATTAGTCAAAATCCCTCTGTTTGTCCTTACTGTATTTAGTAAATCAAGAGCACCGGTTACATCCGGAACAGATTGCTTTAAAAGGCACTCTGCAGCAATATAATAAGCCTCAGGAAGTCTTAACAAAGGTATGTAGTCCGAAGTTAGTTGAGTACTGTTCCCATAGTATTTCAAAGGAGTATATGAGTTCTTACCGTTTACCAAAGCAGTATTGAGAATATACTGTTTAGTAAAACGGAAATCGGTACTTC
The DNA here is from genome assembly GCA_964581375.1 of uncultured Muribaculaceae bacterium. Classification (GTDB taxonomy): domain Bacteria; phylum Bacteroidota; class Bacteroidia; order Bacteroidales; family UBA932; genus JAFIHK01. The sequence goes on along the minus strand of CAZOOH010000254.1, from coordinate 489 downwards.
CTATAACATCAGCTTCATAAACAGCCACGAGACGATCGTTAGAGATGTATTGTGCTCTGTAATCTGTACCAAGAATCTGAATTTTAAAATATTCACTCGTTTTTAAAAGTAAATTTTGGGTATTTAAAGACATCAGATGTTCCGATTTCATTATTATATCACTTGTGACACTAGAGGAGGTAGTCCACGACACGAGTCCCTTTGTAACAGCATCTGCAATTACCTTATTGGCTAGTATCAGGGCTTTTGCACGGCTCTGTTCACTTCCCTCCCACATATATGCTCTTGCAAGCAGAAGTGATGTTGCGTAATAATTGAATTTTTGTTGTCTGTTATTGTAGAAACCATCAGCATTTACAATTTGATAATATGAATCGGGTTGTGATTTTGTAACAGGATCAATTTCGAGAAGTGAAACTGCGTCTGTCAAATCTTTGAATAAAAGGGCGAATGTTTGACTATAGCTCAATTGAGGTGTTAAATCTTTAC
>CAZOOH010000253.1:0-2827 GCA_964581375.1 uncultured Muribaculaceae bacterium | reverse complement strand
CCCCAGTCACCTCCCGGGCATCAAAAGTGAAATATTTGCCTCTGAAACCTTTTTTTGAGAGAGAGGTGAAGGGCATGAGAAGAGCAAATCCTCTCCGGATCCGGTCTTAGGAAAGGCCATAACTTCACGAATGGAGGTGCGCTTTTCAAGAATCATCATCAGCCTGTCGATACCCCAGGCGATTCCTCCATGGGGCGGCGCCCCGTATTTGAATGCTTCCCACATGTGACCCACACTGCGCATCATCTCCTCATGGTTGTATCCCATATTGCGGTAAGTCGCTTCAAGAATTTCCGATTTATGAGCCCTTATGGAGCCGCCCCCGACCTCATTTCCGTTGACTACAAAATCGTACTGTTGCGAAATAATCTCACCAATTTTTTCTCCGGCAACATGTTGAGGAATATGCTCAATTTTAGGCATTGAAAATGGATTATGTGAGAATGTCCACCCACCCTCTTCGGTCTGTTCAAAAAGAGGGAAATCAATTACCCAGGCAGGATGCAGCTCATTAGGTTTAATCAGATGCAACATACGGGCAATCTCTTGTCTTACAGCATCGAGAGCCTTATTGGCAACCTTATACTCGGCAGCTGCGAAGAAAACAATATCGCCGGCAACAGCTTGTGAGGCAGATATTATATTTTGCGCAATATCTTCGCCCAAATACTTGATAATAGGCGATTGTAATTCGTTTTCATTCACCACTATATAAGCCAACCCACCCAATCCGAGTTCACGGGCAATTCCTGTAAGAGTCTCTATCTGCCCTTTAGAGAGCCTCTTTTTAGAGAGATCTCCGGAGACCTTAATACATTTTACGATTCCACCCTGTTCAACCGGTTTTGAAAAGACCTGGAATGAAGTCGCTTTAACCACCTCAGTAATATCCTGCATCTCGAGGCCATACCGAAGATCGGGCCTGTCACAGCCATACTTCTCCATAGATTCATAATATGTAAGCGTCCTGAAAGGCATCAGCTTCCACTTACCCTTGTAAACAGTATTTACAATATCTATGAAAAGCCTGGTATTAAGATCAATAATCTGCTTCATACTTGCAAAAGAGAGCTCCATATCGAGTTGAGTAAACTCCGGCTGACGATCTCCTCTCGAATCCTCATCGCGAAAACATCTGGCAATTTGGAAATATCTTTCAAACCCGCCAACCATAAGCATCTGCTTAAACTGTTGAGGCGCCTGCGGCAAAGTGTAAAACTTCCCGGGGAACTTCCTGCTCGGAACAATAAATTCACGAGCCCCCTCATCGGTACCACCAGTTAAAACAGGAGTCTCAATCTCCAGAAAGTTCTCCCTGTCCAGTATGTCGCGGATAAGCTTGATAACCTTATGCCTGTTCACGATAGCCTTATGAACGTCGCTGTTGCGATGGTCTAAGAATTTATACTTAAACCTTGTATTTTCATTTGTATGAGTAGCACGTTTAACCTCAAAAGGCAACGACTTGGCGTAATTGAGCACATCCAAAGATGAGGTATCCAACTCAATCGATCCCGTCCTGATATTGGAATTTATATCATCCTCTCTCCTGGCAATAATATCACCTTCGACCATAATTACACTCTCCGGTTTCAACCTGGCTGCAATATCGATATCGGGATATGTCGATTTTTGAAGCCGCACCTGAAAAACCTCATTGCTTGTATCTCTGAGGTCAATAAAAACCAAATCGCCGTGATCGCGCAGCGAAGCCACCCAACCTGCAAGAGTTACCTTCAAGCCCAGCGAATCATTGCTCAGGTCGCACACTCTGTGAGTACGGTAAACCTCCTTTATAACAGTATCACCCCTGAAGTGAGAATCATCGGCATTATGTTGTGCAGATGCCTGATTCGCAGCTTTTTGCAGAGTCTGGTCACCGGCAGTAAGATCTGTTTGGGCACCCTTTGCAGATTCACTCACCGCAGATTCACTCACCACAGATGCACCGTCAGAAGCAATTATAAACGAAATTCTCTCCTTAACCACCTTCCCCGGTGCAAGTTTCCCCAGCTTAGACATCACCTTTGCAATCATAGCCCCCGCATTGGCAGTTTTAACAACCTCTCCGGCCTGACGAGCCTCAGCAAGAGACTCATGAATTGCAGCATCTATCTTCTCAACTGAGAAACTGTGTTTATTAATATAAGCAACATAGTCAAAGTCAGGATTATCGAGCAGATATTTTATCGTATGCCTGAATAAATCAAAAGAGATTTCCCCTTTATAAAGCGATAAGAAGAGAGAGGCAAATGGAGCACTCTCCTGAATTTTCTCATAATCCTCCTGCTTAATATTATTAGAGAGAGTCCTGGCTACAAAAAGTACATCATTGACCTTTTCACAGATTCCCAAAAAGAGTTTCGAACGTAAAGTGTCCGAGGTAAAAAACCTTGCATCCTGCGGCCTTACCCCACCCTCGATAAGCCTTGTTTCAATAACAAAAGGCAAGAGACTTACATCGACAACACACTCATCTATGGCACTTTTTATATTTACAAAAGGAATGTCAGGTTCCGGTAAAAAACGATAATCGGCAGCAAACTCCTTTTTACGCATAGTTCTAGTTTGCTTAAGCTCAGCATCCCAAAGTACTGTAGTCTGGTCGGGACGAAACGACCCATTTTTAACAAAGAAATCCATCTGCTTTGAAACCTCCTCTTCCAGAGCCTCAACCATATAACGAAAAGAGTTCAGGTTCTTGATTTCGGTTCTGGGATTAAGATCCGAAGAGCCGGTTTTCCTGAGCGAAACACTTACGTCACTCTTAAATTCACCCTTTTCCAGCTTTGCATCAGAACTTTTAAGATTCTGAACAATTCTGTGC
>CAZOOH010000252.1:0-2893 GCA_964581375.1 uncultured Muribaculaceae bacterium | reverse complement strand
GATTTTCGGCAACAGGAATAGATATCTCTTCAACTTTTTTGTCGGGATTCGGAACCGCCGCAGCCGGTTGGTTAGGAGCGCTGGGAGTGACTTTATTAATACTTCTGGTTTCGGAAAAGTTACGTGACAATCTCTCCATACTTATTTTCGGCATTATGTTAGGAAGTGTATTAAGTGCATTAATCAGTCTTTTACAATACCTCTCCAACTCGACATCACTAAAAGTTTTTGTATTATGGACAATGGGAAGTTTCGCAAATCTCAACTCCAATCAATTAATAATTTTATCATTTTTGGTAATTGTCGGGTTTATAATTTCGGTCTATAATATCAAAGATTTAAACATACTTCTGATGGGTGAGACATACGCCAAAAGCCTGGGAGTGAATCTAAAAGGTACAAGAAAAAGAATATTGATTGCCACCACTCTACTAGCCGGCAGCATTACTGCATTTTGCGGACCGATAGGTTTTATTGGGATTGCTGTGCCACATGTTTCAAGAATGCTTTTCAGAAATGCAAATCATAAAATATTGATTCCGGTATCTGCATTAATTGGAGCATCAATAATGTTATTTACCGATATAGTAGCACAACTTCCCGGTCAAAACTCTGTAATACCAATTAATACAGTCAGCGCAATAATAGGTGTTCCGATTATTCTACTAATTATTTTAAAAAGCAGAATATCGTGAAAACAGTAGTAACATTGCTAAAAGATTTGTCTATAGGATATTCCGGGGTACTCTACAGCGATATTAATGCTAAGGCTGCCGAGAATGAGCTTATAGCTATAATAGGACCAAACGGTGTTGGGAAAAGTACACTGCTTAAAAGTATAGCCTCTTTGATACCATTCAATTCTGGAATTATAGAGATTTTGCAAAAAAACATCAAGGAATATAACTCAAAGTGTATAGCATCGACTATTTCTTTTGTACCGTCACAAAGTCCGAGAGCTTATAACCTCAAAGTATTCGATATGATAGCTTCAGGAAGTTACAACCGGACAAACTGGCTCGGTTCAATAACTCCTCTTGAGAATGAAAAGATATTGGACATAATTGAAAAGTTAGGTCTTAGTCACCATGCAAATTGTGATTCTAATAATCTGAGCGACGGGGAGTATCAACGAGCGGCAATTGCCCGAAGCCTGGTTCAGGACAGTAAAATCATTCTGCTCGACGAACCGACAGCTTTTCTTGACATTGAAAATAAAGCAGTAATTACAAAACTACTTTCAAAAATATCTCACGAAGAGGGTAAAACAATAATATTTTCTACACATGATTTACCTCTTGCAATTACGACATGCGATAAGATTTGGATTTTGGGATACTACGGATTTTATGAAGGAACTCCCGAAGAGTTGATAAAAAAAGGAGCCTTTGATAAAATCTTCAAAGACTCCGGACTCAGATTCAACCCACAGGCACTAACATTAATATAAGATACCCTATTTATTGGAACTTTCCTGGAACATATTCTCGATTGCTTTTGCCAATCGTTTTACACCCTCTTCTATTTTATCATTCTCCATAAAAGAGAAGTTAATTCTCATTGTATTTTTACCCGATCCGTCACAATGGAATGCCTCTCCAATTACAAAAGTCACATTCTCTTTTAATGCAATTTTGAAAAGATCAGAAGTATCATAACCCAACGGTAATTTTACGAATAAAAACAGACCGCCTTCAGGATGAGTCCAAGTAACACCTTCGGGCATATATTTTTCGAAGCAGGCAATCATGTGATCCCTCTTTCCTCTGTATAAATCAATTGTTTTAAGCAGATTCTTGTCAAAAAGCCCCTTTTGTAAATATCTGGCAGCAACAGCCTGATTAAAAGGAGGAGTACATAAATCTGCCGATTGTTTTGCAACAACGTATTTTTCAATAACATCAGGATGTGCGATTACCCAACCAATTCTGAAGCCGGGAACAAATGTTTTCGAAAAAGTCCCAAGCAAAATAACCCTATTATCGGTATCCATCGAGTAAATCGGTGGTTGTTCAACACCGTCAAATCTGATTTCTCTGTACGGACTGTCTTCAATAATGAGCAGATCATACTTTTTAGCTGTTTCCAACAATGCCTTTCTTTGTTCAAGATTCATCGTTGCGCCTGATGGATTCTGAAAATCAGGAATAGCATAAATAAATTTAGGTTTTCTCCCCTCTTCAATCAATTTCTCGATAATTTCATTTGTATCTTTTTCATCGGCAACACCTACAGGAACTCCCTGATAAGACCAAATTGCCTGTAAAGCACCTAAATAAGATGGAAGACCACATAAAACAGTATCACCCGGATTAAGGAATAATCTGCTGGTAAGATCAATCGCTTGTTGCGAAGATGTGGTAATAATAATATTGTCTCTAGTAATATTTAAACCCATCTCCTTGTAACGTTTTGCCAATTCGTCACGTAAATTGTTATTTCCCTCTGTAGTACCGTACTGAAGAGCAGATACACTCTCTTGTTCCAATACTTCGGCCATAATAAGCTTCAAATCTTCCACCGGGAAAGTTTTAGGGTTTGGGAAACCACCTGCAAATGAGATAATCTCCGGGCTATTTGCAACGCTAAGCAGATCTCTGATAGCAGATCTTCTCATGTTGTTCGCGTTACTTGATAGAATTTCGTGAATATTAACTGACATATTAAATTGTTTTTACAAAAATACTAATTTGTTATAAATATACAACGTTTTATTACATTTTATTTAAATTCTTTAATAATATTTAAGATTTCATATTATTATCTGCTTATTGGTAATGATTTTTAAATTAGCTATTCACGGGTGAAGAAATAATTTTAGTATTTTTGCAAAAAAAGTATGTCAATAATTCGGATAACCAAGGAGTTTACATTTGAAGGTGCGCATGCATTA
>CAZOOH010000251.1:0-2924 GCA_964581375.1 uncultured Muribaculaceae bacterium | reverse complement strand
AAAAGCTATCAACTGGCCGTAAAAATAGAGTTGAAAATCTACTTTCTGCAAAAACCAAAAAAATATTCTTAGAAGTACTAACCGAACTTGTGAAAGATTTTGACACAAGCGATGCAAACCTACTAAAAGAATTGCAAATGAAAGTTTATTCAATGACTAATGAAGATTTTGGCTACTTTGTTGTTCTTCTAAAATTCGATTACGCTTATCAAGAAAAGAATTCATAAATCATTTAAAAAATCAATATCATGACAACTATTTACATCAGAACGCTCAAAAGAGCTGAACACACTGTCTTTTGTGTACAGGACGGACAAAAATATTACTACGACTCACAGTTTAACCGTCGCATTCCCTATTCAAGTGGTCAACAAATTAAACGTTCAGTTTTTGATAAATTAAGCAGTTTAATTAATGAACAACCGGCTCCAACCACATTTTTGTTCGACGTTAATAACAAAGGTAAATTAAAAGAGGGTGAAGTCTTTGCAACATGTGATCCTACTTTTCCTGATCAATTATTTGGTGGTTGGATGAAAGCTTCAAAAGGAGGAAATGAAAAAACTGTAAAAAGAAGAAGCCCTCTTTCGATTTCGGCAATGCGAGGATTGCATCCTCTTCTAGCTAGTGTTGATAGTGAAAACATCTCTTTTGACCGCAGCGACCGTCCAAATAACCAAGTGATTGTTAGGAATGAAGAAGGAGAAGCATTGTCAGCTGAACAAATTGAAACATTACTCACAGGCAAAGATCGTAGCCTGAGCCGTAAATGGATCCCTGACAATCGTCGTGCTGGAGGATTATTCGTTCAAGATATTGCAATAGACCTTCGTCGTTTATTTTGTATTTTGTTGAATCCTTTTGAACCTGAAATTTCGCTAGAAATTGAAGCAAGTTTGCGCGAAGCTGGCTGGAACGAATCGAAAAATATATTTGGCCCATGCTTGGTTGCACCCCTTGCAGTCCGCGAAAAGTTAATACCTGCTTTGGCAGAAGCAATTATCGAATGGAGCATTACCTCTAATCAGGCACGTACCTTTAGTTTAATGGAAACATTAGCCGTAACCATCAGCGACAATGCCAATAAAATTGCCGCAAGTATTCGTGCCAAGCTCTCTGAAGAAGAGGAAAACAAAGCATATCCAATTGTAGAAGAAGAATTGGATGGCGTTTCTACTTACGTTTCACTAGCTGCTGGCGGTTATATCCGAACTAAATCGGAAACTTACGATGCATTGGAAAAAGCCAAGCAAAAACTAATTGACTTAATGTCGTCTTTTAATTATGAGAACCAATTGTAATTCTTAAATTTAAATAAATTACCTTTTATTATTAAATAAGTTGAGTATTAACACTGATTATATAATAAAAGGTAATTTTTATTGATGAAAATAAGAACTTAATAATTAAAATTGATTCATCAAATAATTGATAACTAGCGGTCTATACTTGACATTAAAATATTAAAGATACTGATGATAAAATCATATTGAAGTTAAGTCTGAATTAAACCCTAATTAAATTTGATTATGCCAATCACCGGAACTCATTTTAATTATTTTTTTGTTTGTAAGCGTAAGTTGTGGCTGTTTGCAAACGGGATAACTATGGAGCATACTTCCGATGTGGTGTATGAGGGTAAACTTATTCATGAGACTGCTTATCCGCAAAGGTCCGAGAGATATCAGGAGATTGAAATAGGTGGAATTAAAATTGATTTTTATGACCCTGTCAATCGAGTGGTTCACGAAATAAAGAAGACCGACAAAATTGAAGATGCACACGAATTGCAGCTAAAATATTACATGCTTGTTCTCGAGAGATTCGGAGTAGAAAATGTTTCCGGAATACTTGAATATCCTGAACTTCGCAAAACCTCAAAAGTGTTTTTATCGGAAGATGACCGAAAGAATTTGGAAAGGATTGAGCGGGAGATTCAATTACTTATCGATAATGAAATCTGCCCAAATAAAATAAATTCAAAGATTTGTAAAAACTGTAGCTATTACGATTTTTGCTATGTAACCGAGGAGGAGAAATAATGAAAAAAACTTACTATTTATTTAATCCCGGTGAACTTACCCGAAAGGACAATACATTAAAGTTTACTCCTATCGAAGAAAACGAAGACGGCAGCTCAACCGAAGGTCAACCAAGATACATCCCGGTTGAGAATGTCAGCGATTTCTTTGTTTTTGGTTCTTTGAAAGCAAGTAGTTCGCTATATAATTTCCTCGGTAAAAGCGATATAGCAGTTCATTTTTTTGATTACTACGAAAATTACACGGGTTCGTTTATGCCTAAAGATTTTCTGCTTGCCGGAAGGATGATCATTGCGCAAGTATCTCATTACCAAAAAACTGCAAAAAGGCTTGTTATTGCAAAGAAATTCATAGAAGGAGCTGCATACAATCTCACAAAGAATCTGCAATACTACAATCGAAGAGGGAAGGATATGGAGCCAATAATAAGTAATATAAACAATTACCTTGCACACTTGCCCGAAGCTAAAGCAATTGACGAAATTATGGGTATTGAAGGGAACATAAGGCAGATATATTATGACGGCTTCAATCTTATTCTAAATGATTTCGAGATGGGCAATAGGACAAAACAACCTCCACAGAATGAGGTTAATGCTCTGATTTCATTTGGCAATATGATGTGCTACTCATATTGTTTGAGAGCTATCCATCAGACACAACTTAATCCGACAATAAGTTATCTGCATGAACCCGGTTTTCGCAGATTTTCTCTGGCTCTGGATTTAGCTGAAATTTTTAAGTCAATTATTATTGACAGGGTTATATTTAAGGTCTTGAACAAAAAGGAGATTCAAGCAAAGCACTTTGATAAAAACCTAAATCAATGCTTATTGAATGACGCCGGTAAAAGAATCTTTGTTCAATCGGTAGAAGAGCGAT
>CAZOOH010000250.1:0-2954 GCA_964581375.1 uncultured Muribaculaceae bacterium | reverse complement strand
GATAGGGATGAGATAGAAGAAATTATGTTATCGATTTATGCTAATCCGGTTTTAAATATTAAGCGATTGAATTAACTATCCTTATGATAGTTCATTTTTTGGAATAATCTAGTATCGATTTGTTTTTTTAACTGGTTTATAATGCCTAAATTTGCAACAATTCGGGTAATTTTCTTGTAATTATATGAAAAACAAATTGATTTCTTTGGCAGATGCCGTCGCTAAAGTAAAGGACGGTATGACAATTATGGTAGGAGGTTTTCTTTCAAACGGAGCTCCAAATATTTTAATGGAAGCTTTAGTCGAAAGTGGAGTAAAGAACCTTACATTAATCTCAAATGATACCTCTTTTCCGGATATAGGTCAAGGTAAACTTGTAGCAAGCGGGCAAGTTAGAAAAGTTATAACTTCTCATGTAGGAACAAATCCCATTACCGGAGAATTGATGAATGCCGGTGCATTGGAAGTGGAATTTTCGCCTCAGGGTACTCTTGCCGAAAGAATCAGAGCATATGGTGCAGGATTGGGTGGGGTTCTTACTGCGACCGGAATAGGAACTTCTGTAGAAGAGGGCAAAACAAAGATTATAGTTAATGAAAAAGAGTATCTGCTCGAAACCCCGTTAAAGGCCGATATCGCCTTTATTGGCGCATCAATTGCCGATAAGTCGGGTAATCTTTATTATAAAGGAAATTCGCGTAATTTTAACCCAATTATGGCTATGGCTGCCGACACTGTTATAGTTGAAACAGAAGAGTTGGTCGAAATTGGAGAAATTTTGCCGGAAAATGTTCACACATCTGCAATTTTTGTCGATTATATATTTAAAAAATAACAATTATGTCTGATTCTGTAATGATAAGAGTACGAATGAGCTCACATGATGCTCATTACGGTGGAAATCTGGTTGACGGCGCAAAAATGCTTCAACTGTTTGGAGACGTTGCAACTGAGCTCCTTATTAAGAGAGACGGGGACGAAGGTCTTTTTAAAGCGTATGATAATGTAGAGTTTATGGCACCGGTTTACGCAGGCGATTATATTGAGGCTACCGGTGAGATTATCTCTGAGGGTAATTCCTCTAGGAAAATGCAATTTATTGCCAAAAAAGTAATAGTTCCAAGACCCGATATTTCGCCGTCTGCTGCAGATATTCTGGAAGAGCCCATTATCGTTTGTAAGGCAAGCGGTACTTGTGTCACACCAAAAAATTGTCAAAGAAAATAGTTATGGAAAAATTGATTATTACTGCTGCCATTAGTGGTGCAGAGGTGCTAAAAGAGCACAATCCTGCTGTTCCTTACACCGTTGAAGAATTCGTAAGAGAAGCAAAATCTGCTTTTGATACAGGTGCGTCAATTATTCATCTGCATGTCAGAAGAGACGACGGAACACCTACTCAGGATAAGGATAGATTTAAGTTAATTATGGATGCAATCTATAAAGCTTGCCCCGGTGTTATTATTCAACCCTCTACCGGTGGGGCAGTCGGGATGTCAAATGATGAAAGGTTGCAACCTACTGAGTTGAATCCGGAAATGGCAACTCTTGACTGCGGAACATTAAATTTTGGCGGAGATGATATATTTGAAAATACCGAAAACACTATTAAGTACTTTGGTAAAAGAATGATAGAGCGCGGAATTAAGCCGGAACTTGAGGTCTTTGACAAGAGTATGATTGATATGGCATTAAGACTTCATAAAAAAGGTTTTATTGAATCTCCAATGCATTTTGATTTTGTAATGGGTGTAAATGGCGGTATATCAGGTGAGTTAAGAGATTTTGTTTTTCTGAGAGGAAGTATTCCTTCAGACGCAACATATACTGTTGCGGGTGTCGGAAGATACGAATTTCCTCTTGCTGTTGCTGCAATTATTGATGGTGGCCACGTTCGCGTTGGTTTAGAGGATAACGTTAATATTTCTAAGGGAGTACTGACGTCATCTAATGGAGAACTTGTAGCAAAAGTTGTTCGTCTAGCAAATGAGTTTGGTCGCGAAATCGCATCTCCTGACGAAGCAAGAGCAATTCTTGGAATAAAAAAAAGAAACTAACTTAAAACTAAATTTTATATGAAGAAGGGAAACAAGTACGGAGTTCACAGAGTGATTTCTCCAAAGGGTGTATTACCACAACCTGCCGACAAGCTCGACAATAACATGGACGAGATTTTTGACAATGAAATTTTAATTGATGTTCAAACACTTAACATTGATTCGGCAAGTTTCACTCAAATCGAAGAACAAGCAAAAGGCGATAAATCAAAAATTGCCGAAATAATGCTTGCAATTGTCGAAAAGCAGGGGAAACACAGAAACCCGGTTACAGGTTCGGGGGGGATGCTTTTAGGTACAGTGGAAAAAATCGGTGATGCACTTATTGGCAAAACTGACCTTAAAGTAGGAGATAAGATAGCAACACTTGTGTCGTTGTCACTCACTCCATTACGTATCGATAAGATTAAAGATATTAGAGCAGATATTGATCAAGTTGATATTGACGGTAAAGCAATATTATTTGAAAGCGGAATATATGCAAAAATTCCAAGTGACATGCCTGCAAATTTAGCATTATCGGCACTGGATGTTGCAGGAGCTCCGGCTCAAACGGCAAAATTGGTTAAACCGGGAGATACAGTATTTATTATCGGAGCAGGCGGAAAGTCAGGAATGTTATGTTGTTATGAAGCCAAAAAGAGAGCAGGAGTTACCGGAAAAGTAATTGGACTGACTCACAGCGAAAAAAGTACAAAAAGACTTCAGGAGTTGGGATTTTGCGACTATGTTTTTGCAGCAGACGCAACTCAGCCGGTACCTGTTTTGGAAAAAATTGAAGAACTTACAAATGGCAAGATGTGTGATGTTACAATCAATAATGTAAATATCACAGATACTGAGATGACAAGTATTCTTTGCACAAAAGATACGGGGGTTGTGTACTTCTTTTCGATG
>CAZOOH010000249.1:0-2957 GCA_964581375.1 uncultured Muribaculaceae bacterium | reverse complement strand
ACATCTACATTTATATGGCAAACAAAAACTTCCCTTTTTTTAAATTCGACTCTCTTAAGATTAATGTCAAACTTCTCGACTTTATATGGAATAGAGTGACTGTTAATAAGATATATTTAAAAAATGCCTGCTTGTACGTTAGTCAAAGCGGCGAAAAATTTAATTTTGACGACCTTATGAATCGTTTTCTTTCGGAAGATACAACATCTGCCGCAGGAGATACTACATCATACGAGATTGCATTAAGAGACATAGAACTTAACGGGGGTAATATTTTATATGAAGACCTTGTTGTAAAAAGTAAATTCGATTTAAAGAATCTTAAACTTAAAATTCCGGAAGTATACTTTAGCGATAAAAGCACCGATGTGGGGTTCTCCCTCTCTTTTGCCGATGGTGGTACACTCTCCTCCAAAATGAAATACGATTTAAATAAATCGTCCTACGATATTAACCTTAAATTGAATAAATTCTCTGTTGAGGGAATCACTCCGTATGTTCAGCAATATTTTAAAATAGGTTCTCTTACCGGTCTTTTAGCGGCAGATGTTAATGTAAAGGGCGATGTGGATCATGTCATGGGCTTTAATGTGAGCGGAACAGCTTCAATAAGTAATTTTAACATGAAAGACAACAAGGGAAACGGCTTGCTTGAAGCAGCGGCTGCCAGTGTCAAAATGAGCGAGATTAACCTGGAAAAATCGCGATATATCCTTGATGAGCTCAAAACTGATGGTGTCAAGACCTCTTTTGTTCTTGAAAAAGACAGTTCAAATAATTTTACTTATATCATGAGAGATGATGTTCCGGCAGATAGTGATACATCTACGGTACCGATGAAGCTTGTTATTAAGAATCTTATTACCGAGAATACATCGGTTGAATTTGTCGATAAAACACTTTCGCCTGCATTCCGTTATAAACTCGACAAAATTTCTCTATTGGCAGAGAATTTTGATATGGATTCCAGAAATCAGTTCAAAATTAAGGGAAATGTAGGCAAAACAGGATCTGCAATAATAAGGTGGAGCGGAAGTGCCGACGATATGTCGAACCAATCGCTCTTCCTTAATATTTTAAACCTCAATTTAAAGGAGTTTACACCATATTCTTTGCAATATTTTGCGTACCCTATTACTCGCGGGAATGCATCGTTTAAGAGTAAAACAGTTATTAAAAACAGTAATATTGAGAGTGCCAATAACCTGGATGTGTTTAAAATTGAAGTCGATAAAAAGAATAAAGAGCTTAAACCCGAATATAAAATTCCTATGAAGACTGCGCTCTATATTCTCAAAGATAAAAATGACAGAATTAAAATTGATTTGCCGGTAAAAGGAAATATTAAAGACCCTAAATTTTCATATAAGAAAGTCATATTCAAGGTCTTCGTAAATCTTATCGTAAAAGTTGCTACTGCTCCGGTCTCTTTCCTGGCAGATGCTTTAGGGTTGAACGGAGATAAACTTACGAATATCGCAATTGACGAGATGCAGAGAAATTTTACTACCGAACAATACGACAGTTTCGATCAGCTGGCTCAAATGGCTTTGTCTAAACCGGAATTGCAGATGGAGCTTGTACAGAGTCTCGATTATGAGAAGGCGTTCAGAGATCAGGCTCTGAGTGATCTTAAAAGAGCTTACAATCAAAAATTTAATCCGGGACAGCTTGAAGTTGAGATTATTAAATCCGATGATCCTAAACTCATCGCTTTTGCCGATTCCCTGTGCGCTCCGGCAAAAATCGAGGGTTCGGCCGCAGACAAAGCCCTCCACCTATACAAGGAGCAAGTTCCTGCTCAAGTGGCCGAACTTGCCCAAAAACGAAACGAAATCCTGCAAGATTATTTGATTAACAGACTTCTCGTCAAAGCAGAGAGCTTTAAAATATCGACAATTCCATTTGACCCCGTAAAGAAAAGCGAAACCGCCGGCAAATATAAAGTAAACTTCATTATGCCAGGCGATTCCGATAATTTAAAAGCGGTCGATTAGAGCTTAACGCACCAAAGATTGCCACCAAAATCACAACAATAAAGATTGTTGTTGTCGATTACAATATTACCCAAAATAGGCGAACCAAGTTCGATTCTCCATTTAAACAGACCATTGGCCATCTTTATGCAATACAGAAATCCGTCATTGGCTCCAAAATATACATTTTCGCCATCTGTAGAGAGACCCGATTCAACAGTCAGCTGAAAATCTTTTGTGTAAGGAGCAGTATAAAAAATCGGAGGGTTTGGTTTAAAATTCCAAATCTCCTTGTATCCGTTTTCCCTGTCAAATGCCGCAACACCCTTATCGGTAGTTCCAACTATAAAATATTTTGAAGTAACCAGCGGTCTTGAATTGCTGTTTATAGTATAATTTATCTTCTGTTTTACAACCTCCTCTCCGGTAAGCGGATTCACAACAGTAATATAATTGGGCGAAGTGTAAAAGAACTGCTTTTCAAAAACAACGGGAGTATTGTCGCAAATCCTGGTATCATCATCCTTTTTTTGCCATAATAACCGGCCATCTGCCACTGAGTGGGCGAATCTGCCAAACCAATAGCCCGATGCCAAAACGACACCAGAGCTCTCCTCAACCGCAGGCGAAGCAACAGTATTAACCCCACCGTTCCATGCACTGCAAACCCATAGCTCCTTGCCGTCCGATACCCTTAAAGCCGAAAACCTGTTTCCGAACCCAGCAAATATTGTCCCTTTGCTCACAGAAAGGCCATTTGTATAAAGCGGATGAATACCCTCGCTCCTGAGCCGTTTGCTCCAAAACAATTTTCCACTGTGCAAATCGAGAGCATATAAATAGCCGGCAATATCTCCCGCAACAATCGTATCGCCCCAGATTGCCATATTGTTCTTCACAGAATTACCGCATTTATAAACCCATCTGACCTTACCGCTCTTAATATCGATACCCCGAACAGAAGCCCTTTTAAGTGTGTCG
>CAZOOH010000248.1:0-2990 GCA_964581375.1 uncultured Muribaculaceae bacterium | reverse complement strand
TCAGATTCATTATTGCAGATATATAAAATGCTTTTAAAAGTTTTGGCATGAATGGGACAGTTGTATCGGTAACATTACTAACACCTGCCCAAAGAAGGCCTTTATTTACCGCTATGTTTACTCCATCGCTGTAAAGTGAGAACATCAAAACAATCATGACTCCTAGAATCCCCCAGATTATCATTTTTGGGATAATTCCTGTAATCATCTGCCATTTGCCAAAAACAATTCTTGCTGCCAAAAACTCGCCCATTGTAGATAGAATTGCGAATTTAAGGAAACCCATAATAAAGGGATGTTCTTTAGTGGTATTAATAAATAATGAATGTGTTGCAGGCAATATCAAAAGTGCGGCGAATGCGATTAATATAAACACCCAAATAGCAGTAGCGAATCTTTGCATTTTTTTAATTGTAAAGATAGCCTGTAAATCTTAGCAAATAGTATGTATTAAATGCAATTTTAAATTAATTTTACAAAAAATATGCACCAGCATACAAATTAAATATTAAAATAATGAAGAAGATAATCTTTTTCGCATCTGTCATATTATTAGGAGTGTTGACAGCATGCAATTCAAATTCAAAACAAAAAAAATCTATGGATAACGCTACAGATTTGGCATCAAATCCATTTATGACCGAAAGCACATTGCCGTTTCATGCACCTGATTTCTCAAAAATCAAGAATAGTGACTTTGCTCCTGCATTTGAAGAGGGGTTAAAGCAACATTTGGCCGAAATTGAGGAGATTGCAAACAATCAAGAAACACCTACTTTTGAAAATACTCTTGTGGCTCTGGAAAAAAGCGGGCAACTGTTACGTCGTGTAAATGGCGTCTTTAATATGCTTGCAGGGGCAAATACCGATTCTCTATTGCAAAAGCTAAGCGAAGAAATTGCACCTAAGCTAGCAGCACAACAAGACGCAATATATTTAAATGATAAGCTTTACTCAAAAGTTAAAGCATTATATGAGAAAAAGAGTGAGTTAAAACTCGATAAAGAATCACAAAGATTGCTCGAGTATTATCATAATCAGTTTATAAGATCTGGTGCCAATTTATCGGCAGATGATAAAGAGAAACTAAAGAAACTTAATGAAGAAGAGGCCGGGTTGGGAGCCAAATTTACGAATCTGCTGTTAGCCGCAGCTAAAGACGGTGCTTTTTTATCAGATAACAAAAATGCACTTGAAGGTCTTTCTGAGGGAGCTCTGAATTCAGCAGCACAATCTGCCGAAGCAGCAGGTGAAAAAGGAAAATGGCTTATCTCTCTTCAAAATACAACTCAACAGCCTGTTCTTCAATCATTAGTAAACCGTGATACACGTCATAAATTATTTGAAGCCTCTTGGAACAGAACAGAGAAGGGCGACAAAAACGATACAAAAGCAACAATTTTACGACTAGCTGAGATTCGTTCAGAAAAATCAAAATTATTAGGATTTTCGAATTTTGCTGCCTGGAATTTACAAGACCAAATGGCCAAAACCCCTGAAGCTGTTCAGACCTTCTTAAAGCAATTAATACCTGCATCGAGAGCCAAAGCAATTAAAGAAGCCGAAGATTTACAATCTGTAATTGATAAAGAAAAGGGAGGCTTCAAACTTGAAGCATGGGATTGGAATTATTATGCCGAGAAAGTGCGTAAAGCAAAGTATGATCTCGATGAAAACGAAATTAAACCATATTTTGAACTGTTTAATGTGTTGGAAAACGGTGTATTTTATGCAGCAAACCAATTATATGGTATTTCTTTTAAACTTCGTACAGATATACCTGTTTATCAGGAAGATATGAGAGTATACACTGTGATGGATAAAGATGGTTCAGAAATGGCACTCTTCTATTGCGATTATTTTAAACGCGATAATAAATCGGGTGGAGCATGGATGAGTAACATAATTGAGCAATCAAGATTGTTAAATACCAAACCTGTTATTTACAATGTTTGCAATTTTACAAAACCTGCTAAGGGAGAACCTGCCCTCATAAGCTTCGATGATGTTACCACAATGTTCCATGAATTCGGACATGCTCTTCACGGACTATTTGCCGACCAAACATATCCAAGCCTCTCCGGAACAAATGTAGCTAGGGATTTTGTTGAACTTCCTTCTCAATTTAATGAGCATTGGGCTCTTGATTCTAAAGTCTTTAAAAACTACGCTAAAAACTACAAAACAGGTGCACTAATGCCTCAAACCCTTGTCGAAAAAATAAAAAAATCGCAGGTGTTTAATCAAGGCTATGCTTTAACTGAAATATTAGCAGCAGCCGATCTTGATATGGAGTGGCATACAATTAAAGCAGGGGAAACTGTAAAATCTGTAGATGAATTTGAGAAAGCAGCATTAACAAGAACCAATCTTAACTTAACTCAGGTTCCTCCTCGTTATCGTTCAAGCTTTTTCCTTCATATATGGGGTAACGGATATGCAGCCGGTTATTATGCCTATCTGTGGGCCGAAATGTTAGATAATGACGCTTATAGTTGGTTTGAACAAAATGGAGGATTAACCAGAGAGAATGGTCAACGTTTCCGCGATATGATTCTATCCAGAGGAAATACAGAGGACTACAACGAAATGTTCTTCAAGTTCTATGGTAAGAAACCCGATATTAAGCCAATGCTGAAAAACAGAGGTTTGTTAGAAAAGTAGATATCATTAAAATCTGATTGGAGCCGGGCTTTTTGTCCGGCTTTTTTTATTCTCCGTTGCTCTTCAGCAATCCTATAGCGCCGGATGTGATCCAGCTGTCGTGACTTCGCAGCTTTAAGCTGCTTCGTCGGACCCTGAATCTTTTTACTTACCCACACAAAATCAGTTTTTTCGCTTTGCTCAAAAATATTTTTATTTGTTTGTTTCACTCATTCATGCGAGCATGATTCGTGAAAACAAACAAATAAAAAACGCCAAGCTGTGCTTGGCGTCTGTTTTTGTGATCCAGCTGGGGCTCGAACCCAGGACCCCAACATTAAAAGTGT
>CAZOOH010000247.1:0-2998 GCA_964581375.1 uncultured Muribaculaceae bacterium | reverse complement strand
GAGACAAAGAGGAGATTTATAAAGTAGAAAAATAAAATTTTGTCTGAATCTGAGTCAATCAGTTTATTGCCGATCCATTTTCAAGTTTTTCCTCAGGTGAAACAATCCTCATTTTCCCGTTTTCCTCTTTCGCCATAAGAATCATGCCTCTTGATTCTATACCTTTAATGGTTCTCGGCGCCAGATTCGCGAGAATACAAATCTGCTTGCCGATCATCTGCTCAGGAGTATAATATTCGGCAATACCCGACACTATTGTCCTTACGTCAAGCCCGGTATCAATTTTTAATTTAAGCAGCTTATCGGTTTTAGGAACTCTCTCAGCCTCAAGAACAGTTGCGGTACGAATATCCATTTTTGAAAATTCGTCATAAGTACACTCCTCTTTTGCAGGAGCAAGTTTTACCTGCGGTTGTGCAGATTGTACGGCAGCCTCATTAAGTTCCTTTGTTGCCTGAAGTTTGGCAACCTGAAATTCAACGACGCTGTCTTCAATTTTTTCGAACAACAATGATGCAGGATTAATTTGATGTCCGGCAGGCAATAATCCGGCAGAACCAAACTGCTCCCAGCCTGATCCCTCGATGAGCGAGTTAAGATTCAACATTGCCGATAGTTTGGCTGATGTAAACGGCAAAAATGGTTCAAATGCAATTGCCAGATTGGCACATATCTGCAACGATAAATTCATAATTGTAGCCACTCTCTCCATATCGGTCTTTGCAATAGCCCAAGGTTCGGTATCGGTCAGATACTTGTTCCCGAGCCTGGCAAGATTCATTGCCTCTTTAAGAGCTTCACGGAATTTATAATTCTCAAGATTTTCTTCAATTGCAGCCTTAATTTGAGGTATTTGTGAGAGTACATCATTGTCGACGGGCTGCAAATTATTTATTCCGGGAACCACGCCGCTGAAATATTTATGAGTGAGCACTACAGCTCTGTTCACAAAATTTCCGAAGATGGCTACAAGTTCACTGTTGTTACGAGTTTGGAAATCTTTCCAGGTAAAATCGTTATCCTTAGTTTCGGGAGCATTGGCGCAAAGAACATAGCGTAAAACATCCTCTTTGCCCGGAAACTCTTGCAAGTACTCATGCAACCAAACTGCCCAGTTACGTGAAGTAGAAATCTTATTTCCCTCCAGATTCAAAAACTCATTTGCAGGGACATTTTCCGGCAAAACATAGTCGCCGTATGCTTTAAGCATAGACGGGAATACTATGCAGTGGAACACTATATTGTCTTTTCCTATGAAATGCACAAGTTTGGTATCTTCACTTTTCCACCACTTTTCCCATGAGTCGGGTAATAATTCAATAGTATTTGAAATGTAACCGATAGGGGCGTCAAACCAAACATATAACACCTTTCCCTCAGCTCCCTTAACAGGCACGGGCACACCCCAATCGAGGTCACGACTAACTGCCCGTGGCTGCAAGCCACCATCGAGCCAGGATTTGCACTGGCCGTAAACATTTGTCTTCCACTCTTTGTGATCTTCGAGTATCCATTTGCGAAGCCACTCTTCGTACTGATCCAAAGGCAGATACCAGTGAGATGTCTTTTTCATCACCGGAACATTTCCGCTCAATGCCGATTTCGGATTTATCAATTCAGTAGGACTAAGCGTACTGCCGCACTTTTCGCACTGATCGCCGTATGCATTATCGTTTCCGCATTTGGGACATATTCCTGTAATGTAACGGTCGGCGAGAAACTGTTGGTGTTCCTGGTCAAAATATTGTTCACTCTCTTTCTCAATAAAACGCCCATCTTCATAAAGCTTTTTGAAAAAATCGGATGCGGTTTTATGGTGAGTTTTTGAGCTGGTTCTTGAATAAATATCGAAACTGATGCCCAGCCCCTCAAACGACTCTTTAATAATATAGTGATACTTGTCGACCACTTGCTGAGGAGTAAGGTTTTGTTGCTTCGCTTTAATAGTGATAGGAACTCCGTGTTCATCCGAACCGCAAATAAACTTAACATCACGCCCCCTCATTCGCAAATACCTGACATAAATATCTGCAGGAACATATACTCCCGCCAGGTGGCCAATGTGCACTGCTCCGTTTGCGTACGGTAATGCAGCCGTAATAAGGTATCTTGAGAATTGCTTTTCCATAAATATATCGAATTCGGATTATTTTAAATAGTGGGCAAAGATAAGAAAAATGTTACAAGGTTAAGCGGTTAAGCTCCTTGGAAAATGAGTTGCGAATGTTGTTTAAAATCTGCAACTGTTTGAGATACTGCTCCATTGTGTCGGAATCTCCGCTTTTTTGAGCCTTTTCCAGCTCAATATTAAGGTTCTGCATTGCTGCAGATGTGATTTTCGCTTTAAATAGCAGGATAGTTTTTGGAACAGTTTCGGTAAGAATATTCTCTTCGGGTGTAAGAGAGTTACGGAACTGTTTTACGGTGAGTGAGTGTTCATTATAGAGCAGATTCGTTACCACATTCACAATTTCGGGATTCTGATGGTTTATAAAATGCTTTCGAATCTCCTCATTGTCGGCATCTTTTACCAGGAAATATTCGTCAAAAATATTTTTGTAAACCAGATTTTGAATTTCAAGATCGTCATTTTGCAGTTCATTCAATATAAACTGGGCAACTGTAATTGAGAGTTCCTCTTCTCCTGTTTTCGAATAGAGGGCGTTCTTTCCGAATTTGATAAGGTAGTAGAGAATCTCCTTTTCGGCAGGTTCACAATAGATGTTACCTACAAAAGAGGGCAATTGTTCTCCGGTGTTAAGATCCGGAAAGTATTCAGGAGTACCGGGCAGTCTGCTCTCAGGTTGGTCCGGAGAGTAAACTCCGTACTGCCTTTTTTTACGAAGCTTTCTTACCTCCTGAGCAAGAATAACTTCCGAAATATTTAATCGTCTGCTGCACTCTTCGATATAGACCGAACGATTAATCGCGTCAGGAATAACTGCAATGCTCCCGACCACCTCATTTATCAGTTGAACTCTTTTTACGGGATCACGTT
>CAZOOH010000246.1:0-3032 GCA_964581375.1 uncultured Muribaculaceae bacterium | reverse complement strand
GCAGATAATCGGTCGCATCGTGCCATCCGCCTGTTACATCAATTTTTTCTCCGGTTCTTGTCGGGTGGTCAACAATATAACCGTCATCCTGATGACAAAGTTCTCCGGTGTACGGGTTATCGCCGCATCTTTGCTGACGCATGTAGGTGAGCATATAATCGGCTAATCCCGAAAAAACATCTGCACCAATTTTGAACTTTGGCGATCTAACTCCGTTCGATTCAATATAATAGCCTCCGGGTGTGTTTACCTGCGAGAAATCGAGACGATAAGCGGTTGCCATACCCCATTTGGGAGCATCGACTGCCTTTCCGGCTGCTTTATAAACCAATTTTCCTGTAAGAGCTTCATGAACTTCAAATAAAGGTGAGCCCTTTTCGGTTGAGATATAAACAGCTACCTTTATGTCTGCGGGCAGATACCCGGCCTGGTTTACTCTTACCCAGCCTGTTGCAGATGCTGCGGCAAAGAGAGTGAGGCTCACAATTGTAATGAGAGTTGTTGTAATGAATCGTTTCATGGCGGATTTTTTGAAATGTCCGCTAATTTAACGCTTAATCTCTATTTAGACAAATAGGAGGTGACCTTAAGCGGCTCTTTTTCGTCGCTTAAAAGGGTAAAAAGTACCGTATCTTTTAAAACATCTTCGTAATTATAATCCCGGCCGTCAATTATAACCCTTTTTGAAATCAGTCTTACACCGTGGCTGTAATCGACATAGATGTTTATATGACCATTGTAAGCAGGTTGGATAGCCTTTCCGTTTAACCGATGCCATCCATAGATTGTTACGTGATGATTCTTTACCGGGTCGGCTAATTTTGAGGATATTACAATGTCTTTTTTGGTTCCGGCTACAAATACCCCGGGTTTATTGCCAGACGCCTTAATTTGGGCTAAAATAATCCTTGAGTGGTCGTTCAATATATCGGGAGTCTCGTTGCGGTTTCCTCTGGGAATAAAATTAAAAGGCTCAAGTTTAAGTTTCGATTTTGCATAAATAAGATCTACGACTTTTGGAGTAGGGAGCGATGCATTTAGTGAGTCGGCAATTATCTGCGCCGATAACGGTCCCATAGGCATAATAAAAAGATCGGAATCGTTGCCTACCGACAAATAATCCGGAGCCACAAACAATGTCACGTGGTGCTTTTTGCCGGTTGCATCCTTTTGAACGCTTTTAACAGTCACCCATTTTTTAAGAAAATCTGGGTAGTTTCCGGCAATAATCTCCTTTCTTATTAGAGCTTCTCTCTCTTCGAACGGCAGATTCCGGATTTGTTCGTAAAAAACAGAACCGCTCACGGCTCCCTGAGCAGGAAGTATTCCGTAAGCGGTAATCGTAAATATTATTAAAAAAATCAGTCGCTTCATTTAGCGGGTGTTTTCTCTATCTCTTTTGCTGTGTAACCCAATTTTTCGATTGCTTTTGCAAGTTTGGCCTTATCGGTTTTGTCTGCTGAATATGCAAACCAAATTGTATGGGTATCCAAACTTACTTTAAGGTCTTTAACTCCCTCTTCAAACGGGAGTTTTGCCTCAAGTTTCTTAACGCAATTCTTGCAATCCATATTTACTTCGAAAGTTACTTCGGCGCTTTTTGATTTTTTATCCTGAGCGTTAATATTCGATGCAACCATCATAATTACGGCTACTAACGAAAGAGCAATTAATGTAAATCTTTTCATATTGTTTAAAGTGTTAAAATTAATAATTAAAATCTGTTATTTCCAAATTGTGAATCTAAGTCCCGCGTAGAGTTTTATACCCATTAACGGACCCCAGATTACTGTTGAGTTAAATCCTGTTGAAAACGGATCATCGGCATTTATTATTGCATGATGTTGGCGATAATTTGTAAGGTTTTCGCCTCCGATATATACATCCAAGTCTTTGAATTTTTTAGTAATCTGCGCAAACAATACTGTATAGCTCGGCGATTCTGTCATTCCCTGGTAAGCAGGAACATTGGCTGTGAAATTTGGCAGTTTTGAAGGTCCGTTTAACTGTGCCGTAAAGTCGAAAGTCCACTTATTCATAGAGGTGGCGTATTGCAAATTCAAAACTCCTTTGTAACGGCTTGTGAGAGGCCTTTCTACCAATCCTTGTCCCATAAGGTCGGCTTTTGAATCGGTCCATCTCATTGTTGCTAAAATCTTGAATCGTTTTATAGGTTCGGTAGTAAGGTCAACCTGCCAGTTATTTGTAAATGAACGTCCGTCCAAATTATAAATCCACACACTCGACAAATCAATCTCCTGATCTACTATTACTTGTTTATTAAAATCGGTCCTGAAGTACTCAAAGCTGAGTGCTGCCTTTTCGCCCTGACCCAACTTAAAGTATTGTGTCAAATTGGCTCCGTAGGTCCATGCGTCTTCAATATTAAGATTAAATGGAAGTCTGATTCTTCTTCCGGTCGATAATACACCAAGGTTATCGGCAATCACATTTGATGAACGGAATCCTCTGCCTATGTTTGATCTGAATATCAAATTCTCATAAATGGCATATTTAATATTAAATCGGGGCGAGAAGAGATTTCCGTAGATGGAATTTCTGTCTAACCTCAGCCCGGTAACAATTGTAAGCTTTTCACCTGAATTGTATGTGTACTCGGTATATAGTCCAAGTGATTTTTCAACTTTGGCTAAATTATTTACCTCTAAAGTAGTGCCCTGATAGCCTGTACGTTGTTCAAATGTTTGTTCAGTATCGTCCGATAATCCGCTAAAGCCGGCAATTATCTTATGGTGTTCATTTATCTCATTTTGATAAATCAAATTGAAAAATATCGAATACTGAGTACCATTAAAATTTTTTAAACCAAAGAATGAATTTATTTTATGATATGTGTAATCTACAACACCAGCAATATTTTGGGAGTTGTCGGCATTCAAAGGAATACCCAATTTAGCATAACCGTTTATATGTTCATTATTAATTTTTGAACCCCAAATTGCAGAATTTAAATCTACATTATATTTGTAAGGGTCTCCGTTAAAATCATTCTGGCCTGCCAGTCTGTTGTC
>CAZOOH010000245.1:0-3065 GCA_964581375.1 uncultured Muribaculaceae bacterium | reverse complement strand
ATATATGCAGAGAAGGCTCTTGGTGCCGGACACATCGAAAATATCTGTGACATTGTATATGTAAAACAAGAAAATTTTGACAGCGCCAATAATCAAAAAATTGCTATCGAAATTGCAAATATTAACTCAATTTTGAGAGAAAAGAACAGAGGATATGTTTTAGTCGGTCCGGGCAGATGGGGTTCGAATGACCATTGGCTTGGTATTCCGATTAAGTGGCCTCAAATATCATCTGCCAAAGTAATTGTAGAGTGCGGAATAAAAAACTATCATATCGAACCTAGTCAAGGAACTCACTTTTTCCAAAACCTCACCTCCTTCGGCATTGGATATGTAACCATTAACCCATATCAGAATGACGGAAAATTTGACATTGGAATGTTAAATGAAATGGAAGCGGAAAATGAAACTGAATTTGTGAGACACATAAAATTCAAAACTCCTTTATATATTTTCATAGACGGCAGGAAAAATAAAGGAGTTGTTAAGTTGTCTAAGTAGTTCTTAATCAGTTAAAGTAGTATCCGGCTTTTCTCAAATCTTTGTACTCTTTAAAAGGAGTGTCCGGAAACAGATATTTTTCCAGAAATTTGTACACATTGTATCTTATTGACGTTGCCTCGCCGGTATCTACTCTTTCGAACTGATGAGAACCCGATAAAGCATCATAAACCTTATATTCGAAATCTTTTTTGTAAAACTTAAGGGAATCTATCATTCTCATAACCTCTTTACAACTAACATCGTCGTCATTCAATGTTGTTGTTATCATCAAAGGACGTTTTAAATCTTTTGCATAGCTTACTGGAGAACGTCTGGCATATTCAGCCGGGGCCTCTTTTGGGGATTTACCTATATGATAATCTGCCGTAAACAACTTATTGTAAGCTTCGTCGTGATATTCCAATCTGTATGTAACATCACTTACAGGAACTCCCGCATAGCCACACGCATACTTGTCGGGATATTTTAATAAATTCATTAATGTAATCATGCCTCCATGACTCCAACCCAACAAACCAACTCTATCTTTGTCTACAACTGAGTAATTATCGACCATATAATCCCTGCTCACAAGGACATCTTCATTTTCGACTCCACCATAATCGATAGCTTGTTGGAATGATTTACCATAACCTGTTCCACCTCTGAACTCAGGACCAATTACAATATATCCCTGAGCAATCAATTCTCTGATTATATGAGCATAATATATAGTAAATTGCCCATGAACGCCACCATGTGAAAATACAATGAGTGGATATTTACGATTTTGGTCAAGATTTCTTGGAAAGAAGATATATGCATAAAACATGAAATCATTATTAAGGAACTCATCTTCAAAAGCGTTGCCAGTTTTCTTCACAACAGGTTTTGGAGGTCCCATCAAACGTACTTTATCGACAATGGCAACATCTCCTACTTTATTGTACCATAAAACATCTTCAATATTTCTGTTGACAATATCAAATTGGTAGTTTTGATCTTGTATCAATCTCTTCATTGAAGCAAGTTCATCTTTTACAATTTTGTTTTGTGAATATATCGGTGTCATCCCGTTAAATATTAACAATATAGCAACCACAAAGAAAAATCTTAAAATTTTCATGATTATGCGTTTAAGTTTAGTACTTAAAATTATAAAATATCTTTTAATTGAATCTGAAATACTTGATTTATCTTTTGAAGCAAGAGCCAATATTGCATCAAACCCAATTTCTTCAATGCGGGCAGAGTTATCTCCTTTTGCAGTAATTGTTTCATCTTTGAAATTTATGCCAATAATCCTGTGTAAAATAAACTCATTTTGATATTTGAAAAGAATTATATCGCCAATTTTCACATTATTGGCACTACACGGAACCAAAAGAACCCTGTCTATTCCGCAAACCAGATTTGGGAACATTGACGAACCCTTAACAGTAAGCAGTACACTCTCTCCGTTGGAAAGATTTTCTTCCAGAAGTGTCAGCATTAAAGAATTAGTAATATTTATCTGATTTCTAACTTTCATAGTCGGGAAATAATTCAGCTTTAGTTATTAAGGCAGATTCATTTTCAGGTTTGCAATATAGATTATAAACCGGAGTAAATTCGAGAATCGTTGAAAGTGCGTCACAAAGAATATCTTCTTCTAAATCAAAGGCATGCAAGAATGGTGGAAGTGAAGGATATAAAGCTCCGAAAACTAAGGCAGATGAAATTTTTTCAATTTTGTTATCTAAACTGCGAACTACTCTTATAAACGCTCTTATTTTATATTTTTTATTTAAGTAAACTTGACCTTTTCCGCTCCATGGGGATCCCCAGATACCTATAGATTCGCGTTTTATATCCAAAACTGGTGAATCATCATTAAGACAAATAGCATCTTCAAAATTTCTCAACCATAAATTTTTTTGAGTGCTTTTTCCGGTACCGGATTCTCCAAGGAACAGAAGTGCAGACTCTTTATAAATAACTACAGATGAGTGAATAGGGATTAATCTCTTAGGTAAAAGTGCAAGAGTAAAGAACATCCATAAAGCATAATTCAATAAAGTTGAGTTGATTGCAGATGAAATTATTTTAACAGTGCCGGTCCTGCTGTTTTTTACCTGTTCCGATGATAAAATTATTGATTTGACACTTTTTGTAACGGTAATAAACTTAAAATTGTTGCAATCTTTTGAGCAAGAAACTTCACAATTGTAATTTAAGAATTCAAATTTTTCGGTTTTATCTCCAAAACATCTCTCTTGAATCTCCTTTTCTTCTTGAATAATAATTTCAATAAAATCGATTAAAACACTTTCGTCAATGAAAACATCTGACTTAAACTTTTTTAATTGAGGCAAATAACTAAGAACATCAAAATTTGATACTGTTGTGAATTTAATTAGTTGACCTGCAATATTAATAAAAACAGAAGTATTCATATTTATCTTATGTTACAATACCCGGGTAATCATTAAAATCAATTATTCGATTACAAAGTGAGAAAAGTCTTTCGTTATGTGAAACAATTATCAATGTAATTTCACTACCATTATTAATCATTTGAGAAATTGAATCAACTATTTTCT
>CAZOOH010000244.1:0-3159 GCA_964581375.1 uncultured Muribaculaceae bacterium | reverse complement strand
CATCAGACACATCCCGGATATACTTTGGGTCAAAGACGGCGAAGGACGATATATTTTATGTAATGAAGTCTTCGAAAATGTTTTCGGAAATAAGGAAGAGGATGTATTAGGTAAAACCGATTATGATTTTTTCACAAAAGAGGTTGCAGATTTTTACGGCAAATTCGACAAAAAAGCTATTTTTGAAGGGAAACCCTCCATTAATGAAGAGTATATAAAATTTGCTCAGGATAACAGAGAGGTTCTGTTTGAGACTGTAAAAACACCAATGTACGATAACGAGAAAAACCTTATTGGTGTGCTCGGTCTGGCAAGAGATATTTCAGAAAGGAAAAGAGTGGAAGAAGAACTTCGGGTCAGCGAAAAAAAACTGGATCTGTTTTTTTCGCAATCATTAGACGGGTTTTTCTTTATGATGCTGGACAAACCGGTGAAATGGGACGATACTGTTAATAAAGAGGAGGTTCTAAACTACGTATTTTCACATCAAAGAATAACCAAAATCAATGACGCAATGCTCTCTCAGTACGGAGCAAAACTTGATGAATTTTTAGGAAAAACACCCGGTGAACTTTTTGGACACGACGTAGAATACGGGAAAAAAGTGTGGAGAGAGTTTTTCGATAACGGCAAGTTACATATAGATACTGATGAGAGGCGTATGGACGGAACCCCTATTTGGGTTGAGGGTGATTATATCTGCATATACGACAATCAAAACAATATTACAGGTCACTTCGGAATACAAAGGGATATAACTGAGCGAAAACAAATTGAAGAGGCTTTAATTTTAAACGAAAGCCGTTACAATGCCTATATAAACTCTTCGAGTGATATGGTATTCCTGAAAGACGAAAATCTAAATTATATAATTGTTAATGAGCCTTTTGCCTCTTTCTTTGAAATTGATAAAAATGAAGTTATAGGTAAGTGTGATTTGTTTTTCTTAACACCCGATGCGGCTGAGATTTGCAAATTATCCGATATGCAGGTGCTTAATTCAAATCAGCTTGTAATTACAGACGAACATCTTAAAGGCAAAATCCTCACAACGCATAAATTTAAAGTTCCTATAGGTAACGGAAAATTTGGTGTGGGCGGTACAATCAGAGATGTTACGGAACAAAGAATGGCAAAAGCACAATTAGTTGTGCAGGCCGAAGAGTTAAGAGAATTAAATGCTACTAAAGACAAATTTTTTTCAATTGTTTCTCACGACTTGAGAAGTCCTTTCCAGGCATTTTTAGGTCTTACCAAAATAATTGCCGATGAACTTCCAAACTTGACTTTAGATGAGATTCAAAAAATGGCAAGCGGGATGAAAAACTCTGCCGAAAATCTCTCAAATCTCTTGGAAAATTTGCTTGTTTGGTCTCAAACTCAGCGTGGAGTTATAAAATTCGATCCAACCAAGATCAATCTCTGCAAGAAAGTAGAAGCCATTATCGGATTTGTAAAAGAGGTTGCCGATAACAAAAACATAACTGTCAAAAGCGAGATTGGCGAAGAGATAAATATTTATGCAGATGAACAAATGTTTGAAAGTCTGGTTAATAATCTGCTGATAAATGCACTAAAATTCAGCCACAGAAACGGCGAAATATTAGTTAAGGCAAATCAGAATCACGACAATACCGTGCAAATTGCCGTTAAAGACAATGGTATTGGCATGAATAAAAATATTTTAGAAAATCTTTTCAGATTGGGGGCACAAGAGAACAGAAAGGGTACAGAGGGGGAACCTAGTACCGGTCTGGGATTAATAATCTGCAAAGAGTATATAGAAAAACATAATGGTTCAATATGGGCTGAGAGCTCCGATAACGAGGGGAGTACCTTCTATTTCACCCTTCCATCTGTATAGAACCTGCTAATAGTTATAGATAAAAAATATGAAAGATACTAAATATTTAAGCCTGCTTTCAAAGAGTTTCCCCACAATTTCGGCAACCGGAGCAGAGATAATTAACCTTGAAGCAATTCTGAATCTGCCGAAAGGTACTGAACACTTTGTAACCGATTTGCACGGAGAGTTCGAAGCGTTTAATCATGTTGTTAAAAATGCCTCCGGTGTTATAAGAAAGAAGGTGGAAGATATTTTCGGACACCGTCTGAGAGAATCGGAAAAAAGGGAGTTGTGCACACTCATTTACTATCCGGAGAAGAAGCTTCAATTAATTAAATTAAATGAAACGGAAATTGAAGATTGGTATAAAGCGGTTCTCATCAAACTTATCGCCGTTTGCCGGAATGTCTCTTCAAAATACACACGATCAAAAGTAAGAAAAGCGCTTCCAAAAGAGTTTTCATATATAATTCAAGAGTTACTTCATGAATCGAGTGTAGAGCCAAACAAACAGGCGTATTTAAATTCCATAATTAACACTATTGTTTCTACAGGGAGCGCCGACAATTTCATTATAGAAATTTGCAAACTCATCCAGAGATTAACCATTGATTCTCTGCATATTATAGGCGATATTTATGACAGGGGACAAGGGGCTCATCTTATAATGGATCTGCTTTGCGAATATCACAACGTAGATTTTCAATGGGGCAACCACGACGTAGTCTGGATGGGGGCAGCAGCCGGGAGTAAGGCAAGTATGGCTAATGTTATCAGGATGTCTCTTCGGTATGCCAATCTTGAAACACTTGAAGATGGTTACGGAATCAGTCTTCTGCCTCTTGCAACTTTTGCAATGGAGACGTACAATGATGATCCGTGCTCTGTATTTAAGCCCAAACTTGGAGATGCCGAAGGTAAAATCAAACAGAAGCAAGTCCGTCTGTTATCGCAGATGCATAAGGCAATAACAATAATTCAATTCAAGCTCGAAGGTGCTGTTATAAAGAGAAACCCAGATTTTGAAATGGAAGACAGAATGTTGTTACACAATATTGATTTTAAGAAGGGGACTGTAAATATTGGCGGAGTAGAATATATCCTTAAAGATACAAATTTCCCTACTATTAATCCCGCAGATCCGTATCTGCTTACAGAGGAGGAGAAAGAGGTGGTAAATAAGCTTATGCAGTATTTTCAAAACAGTGAAAAATTCAATAAACACATAAAGAAATTATACTCTAACGGTTCTCTGTATCTTGTGCGAAACTCAAATTTGCTCTACCACGGTTCTGTTCCTCTCAATCCGGACG
>CAZOOH010000243.1:0-3166 GCA_964581375.1 uncultured Muribaculaceae bacterium | reverse complement strand
ATGAGCTCTTCAGTCAGTTTTTTGTAAATGATGTTCCGGTTGGGTTTAACGGAAGAGGTTATAGTGGCAGACGCGGTAACGGGAATGGGAGCCACAGGCAAACAAATTAATTATCAATTAAAATCTTATGGTTATGAAAACAATTTTAAAAAAATCAGCATCAATATTAGTAACAACATTAACTTCAGTGTCACTGTTTTGCGCATGCCAGAAGAATGACATTCAATCGCTTCAGGGTTATCAAAACAAAAAAATTCACACTTCTGACCTTCAAACATCATTTGTGTCCACACCACAATTGACATCTGCCGAAACAGCAAGTCTAGTCTTAATGAAAGAGGAAGAAAAGCTTGCAAGAGATGTATATTCTGCACTTTACAAAAAGTGGGGATCAAATATATTTTCAAATATTCAGGCTTCCGAAAACAATCATATGAGCGAGGTAATTTCGCTAATAAAATATTACAACATTGCCGACTCTTTAATTTTAACAGATGGCAAATTCAATAATACCGATTTACAATCTCTATATAACCAACTTGTGGCAAAAGGGAGTGCTTCTGTAAGTGATGCATTTACTGTAGGAGCATTAATTGAAGATCTGGATATTAAAGACTTAACCGAATTGATTTCAAAAACTGCAAATCTTAATATAATAAATGTATTTACCCAAATAAGAAGCGGTTCTTACAATCATATAAATTCATTCGTATCACAACTTTCTTCTTTAGGAATTACCTATAAGCCATCATATATTACTCAGGAAGAGTTTGACTCTATAATAAAAACCGGCTCTTCGGGAAGAGGTAATGGAAGAAATAAAAATCATAATTAGAGTTAAATTTTTGTTAACTATTTAACTATTAATATTTTTTTATTATCTTTGGTAAATCACCTATAAACTTTGATACTTATGAAAACAAACGTTTTTAAAAAATTTACCAGAGTAATTGCCTTACTTTTCACAATCCTTTTAATCAGCAGTTGTGATAAGGAAAATGTAGAAATGCGAATAACCCTGCTTAACAACTCAAACGTAGATGTTCATATGTGGGTTGGCACAGGATCAACATCGGCTTCCAACAAACTTAAACCAGGAGAATCAAAAGTATTTAAAAATGCATTTGAAGCGGACACTTATGAAGATTACACCTACACTGTTTATGCCGGGCAAAACGGAGCAGTTGTCGCATCAATTACAATTTCATTAAATCATGAATATCCGGATGCTACCGTAAAATTTAATGGCAGCGGACTTTCATCGGCAAGGGCGATATAATCAAATTTTTATACTCTAATAGGCTGTCTAATTTATTAGGCAGCTTTTTTTGAGCCGTCAATTTTATTTTCTTTGTGTTATCTCAAAAAATAATCATTATACTTAAGAAAATACCTCAAACATATGTCATTATCGGCTTTATAATTTTTCCTAGGAGGAATTCTGGACTGGTTTATTCCTGCCGGAGAGTATAATTATGAAACGGATTGGATAAAATGTTTTTGGAAATTTTTATTAACTTTGATGATACTTGGCTTAGTTCTTCTAATGCCAACCGTATATATGAGTTTAATCGGTTTTTAATTATAAATCAAAATGGAAGAGTTTGATTCATCACAAAGCATAGATATTTTTACCGGTACAATTTGGGAGGTCAGGTTGGTTCAGTCGATGCTGGCTGATGCCGAAATTGAGTCATTCGTAAGAGACAGCTCATTCGGTACATTTCTGCTTGATCCTGTAAAAGCGTCGAATTGCAAGTTAATGATCCTTGAGAAGGACCAAAAACTTGCAAAACAAATTGTTGACAGCTATTTTAAAAATCTCAAAAAAGATGACGAATAGTCAGTCGTTTTAGAAACTGTACATAAACATCATTTGAAGCCTGTTAGCATCTGCTTTTAAACCATTCATATTTTCTCTCATACCGTGCAGATACTCTCCTGCCATTGTAAGGTTTTTGGCAATCCCCCAAAACATAGATGCAGAGAAATAGTTTCCTTTAAGATACTCGTTTGCAGAATAGTAGTTATAATCTCCATGTATACCTGCAACAGAATAATTTGAAGTTAAATATAAGGTTTTAGAAATGTCTACCTTAGTTCCTAAAGATATTGCCCACATTGGAATAGTTTGAATCTTACCGTTTTGATTGTTTGGAACTAAATCAAGAGAAAGTGCAGCAAGGTCATTTATGTAACGAGCCACTCCCCTACCGTAAATTGCGTTTGAATATAACGTTAACGGCTTAGCAACTTTTAGTGAACCGCTTAATTGTGCGCCAAAAGCAGTTTGAGACTTTACCAGAGCATCGGCAGTAACTCCATAACTAATTGAACGATAGATTGCAGCAGCTTTTAAATGGCCGTTTTTTCCTTTATATTGCAAATAGACAGGCACATCCGGAAAATTTTGATTCACAGACTTATATCCTGTCGGAGTAGTAATCTTAGTTTTAGGGAACTCCATAGCAATACCGAAGGTTAAATCCTGACCCAATTTTGCATTATATCCTAAAAGTGGTGTTCTGATAAAAGTTCTTGAGTTAACACCCTGAATATCGATAGTTGGAGCCATTGCTGCTCCGTCATACCAAAAACTCCATGTTTGTCCTAGTGTAAATCCTAAAAAAGCAACATAGGCGTGTCTTAATCTGAGTACATCATTGGCACCTCTGAAATCCATCTCAAAATTTATTTCCACAGGACCAACTTTGTCGACCTTCTGAATTATTTTCAGGCCCAATCTGGATGCAGATGCATCTAAGCTTGTTCTTGTATTATATTCCCAATTATTAGGGATCGACATCGTTGAACTTACAAAATCAAGATTTTGGACAGAACCGGCAAAATCATACAAAGCTACTGTTCTAATAAACCCGCTTAATTTGATAGTAGTATTTCCGGATTCATATACAAACGGGCTTTTACTTTCCTGTTTTGCTTGGGCAGATGCTATTCCTGAGAGGAATATTGCTGTAGACGTAAAAAGGAGTGTTAAAGTCAATAGTTTTTTCATAAGAATGAGTTTTAGTTATTCAATTTTACACAAAAGTAAACGCTTTTACTATAATTGACAAACCTATTAAAATTATTCTTAAATTTAATATATGTATGATATCCAAAAAATTGCGTTTGTAAATAATCTTTTCAAATTTTTAATTACACT
>CAZOOH010000242.1:0-3171 GCA_964581375.1 uncultured Muribaculaceae bacterium | reverse complement strand
GGATTTTACAATAGCTGCAATCCCACTCAGATAGTAGCTGTTTGAGAATAATACACTTTTTGCCCGCTCCTCTGTAATGGATAGACCTGCCCCAATCATATCGACCTTGCCGGATATAAGTGCCGGAAGCATAGCCCCGAACTCCATATTGATAATTTCAAGTTTTTTACCCAGCTTTTTCGCAATATATGCAGCAAACTCTATGTCAAATCCGACTATTTTTCTGTTACCATCCATAAAAGACATCGGTTCGGTAACAGCAGCGGTACCAAATTTTAAGATACCATTCTCACCGCTAAGCTCAATCTCGGGCATAGGTTCCGGATTCCCTTTTTTGGGAAACCATCGTTTACTCATCTCCTCATATATTCCGCTCTTTTTTAATTCATCCAGAACTTCATCAATAGTGTTTTTAAGCTTCACGTCGTTAAGCTGAACTGCAAAACCATAATTATCGTCAATCAACATCTCATCGAGTACAGTAAGGCCCTCATTTTTACCGGCAATATTCAAAAGAACAGGTTTATCATATACAGCGGCAGATGCTTTTCCTCCTTTGACTGCAAGAGCACAATCAAGAACGCTGTTGTAATATTCCAACTTAGCATCAGGAAATCTTTTTAAAACAAACTGATCGGCCACAGTTCCTGTAGGGACTGCGAAGGTTTTTCCCCCTTCAAGCATTGAAAGGTTAGTTATGTTTATATCTTTTTTATTACTGCATCCGGCCAAAAAAAGCATTCCAGTAATTATAAGATAATTCAAATATCTTTTTTTCATTTTTATTAAGCCAAGATTATTCTTTCACAGCCGATTCCTGATCCGGAAAAATAGAAAATATCGTGGTGAATCCCGAAATTTCAAATATTTCTCTAATTCCAGGCAGAAGAGAACAAAGTCGTAATTGCCCCTTAGTTGCCATCATCTTTTTTTGAACGATTAGGAATACTCTCAAACCGGAACTACTAATATAGTTTAATCCTGAGCAATTGAGTATTATCTTGTTAATCCCGCTTTCGACAACCTCCATTACTGCCTTTTCAAACTCATCGGCGTTAGTAGTGTCGACTCTTCCCTCAATACTGATAATCGAGTAGTCGTCTGATTTTAGAACATTTACATTCATAATTAGATATTTTTAGTTAGAATTAGATTATTTATATTATTAATTCGTTTATATTGAACACTATCCATTATTTTTCTAATCAGATAGATTCCCAAGCCCCCAACAGGTCTCTCCTCTGCCGGTAATAAAATATCGGGATCGCTCTTTTGAGTAGGATCATATTCATCTGCGTCATCGCTTATAGTAATTGATATTAAGCCTGCATTTAAGTTAAAGAGAATCTCTATAACGTGATTATCTTCATCGTGAAACCCATATAAAATTGTGTTGGTTAAAGCCTCTTCTAACACCAGATTAAGACTTAAAACAAGCTGTTCAGGCAAATTCCATTCTTGGGAAAGTTCTTTCAGAAATCTCTCAACCCTGGTTAACTCCTCAATTTTATTATTGACTGTCAACACTTTGTTTTCTACCATTTTATCCATTGTAAACAATTGTCATCATTGTTATATCATCAGACTGAGTAAACCCATTTACGTGAGCAGATATCTCTTCCTCCATTTTTCCAATCAGTTCATGCGGTGTGGCAGACATATTCAAATTTATTATTTCCATAATAGTATTGTCGCCAAAGAGTTTGTGTTCACTGTTTTCTGCTTCGCTTACCCCATCGGTATAAAGGAAAATTTTATCACCAGCTTCAAGCTGAACTGAGTTCTCTTTATACTCAAAATCTTCAAAGAGACCAACAGGAATATATTTTGTCTTCTCAAACATAATTGCCTCTTTATTATTTTTTATAATTACCGGAGGATTATGTCCTGCATTTGTGTACCTGAGTATCCCATTTGAAAGGTCCAACACACCCATAAAGAATGTAACAAACATACTTGACTCATTATTCAGGGATATTGATTTATTAAGAGAACTCACAATAACAGAAGGCGAAAATTCTTTGTCCGAAATCGAACGCACAAGAGTACGTGTAACAGCCATAAATAATGATGCAGGAACACCTTTCCCCGACACATCGCCAATAGCAAAACAGAATTTATTCCCGTCTATTACAAAAAAATCATACAAGTCGCCGCCTACCTCTTTTGCCGATTTCAAAACAGCAAAAACGTCAATTTGAGGTAAATCGGGGAATGGAGGAAAAATATGCGGAATCATAGACATCTGAATCTCTTTGGCAATACGAAGTTCACTTTCAATTTTTTCTTTAGCGGCAGTAGTATCTTTAAGAGTAATCATATAATCGCCAAGCTCTTTTTGCATATACGAAAAAGAGTTATGCAGCTCTTTCATTTCATCTTCGGTTTTTATTTCAGGCAGACGAACGTTGAAATTACCCTCAGCAATTAGTCTGGCAGACTCTGCAAAATCCTTTAGAGGAGAGGTTAAATTGCTGACTATTTTGTATATAACGAAAGAGAGCAAAGAGAGCCCAAAAATAATAAGCACAATCAGAATTAAATTCATTTTATGTAACGAAGCAAACATTTCGTCATCGGGATAGATTACACCGATAGACCAATTGCTCGACAATAAAGGAGCATAGTTAATCCACAATTTTCCGGATTTCCATTTACTTAAAAATCCGGCTGATTCAAAATTGCTTTTCCCATGAATCATATTACGTCCGGTCTCTCTCATTGCAGGTTGGTCATTCTCCCTGGCAATCGAGAATATTGACTCATTCATAACATAATCTTTGTTCGGATGCGAAATAATTACACCGTTGCGAGACAAAAGAAATGCATAGCCGGTATTAAGAATTTTTGCCTGCGACATAATTGTAGTTAGCCATTCTAAAGAGATATCTACTGTCGTAACACCTGAGAAAACTCTCTTCCCGTTTTTGTATGTATAGAAAGGAACAGAATACGTTGTCATAAGCACATTACCTCCTCCTTCATCGAAATATGGCTCCGACCAATAGGGAGCATTGGTTATCTTCGGTATTTGGTACCAGTCCATATAAAAGTACTCGTAGTTCTTGTCGCCCAATATACTTGAGCAGATCGAATCTCCCTGCCTGTATACATAAGGAGCAAAATACTTCCCGTATTGCGGAAAATAATCTGGTTCGTAGGCAATAATTG
>CAZOOH010000241.1:0-3201 GCA_964581375.1 uncultured Muribaculaceae bacterium | reverse complement strand
AATATGGGTGAGCGCTTTGGTTTCTATACCATGATGGCAATTTTGGTTCTTTTTCTTCAGGCGAAATTCGGCTTGAACGGAAAAGACGCCGGACTAATCTATTCCGTTTTTTACGCTTTAATATATATTTTAGCGTTAGTAGGAGGATTAATTGCCGACAAAACAAGGAATTACAAAGGCACCATCATGATTGGTATAATCACAATGGCTGTGGGTTATTTCCTTATGGCGATACCAACACCAACACCTGTACCGAACCTCGCTTTTTATCTGACAATAACATGTATCGGACTATTTGTTATAGCTTTCGGTAACGGTTTATTCAAAGGTAACCTGCAGGCACTCGTAGGCCAGATGTATGACAAACCTGAGTATTCGAAATTCCGCGACCAAGGTTTTTCATTGTTCTATATGTTCATTAACGTGGGTGCTATTTTTGCTCCGCTTTTTGCAGTTGGTATGAGAAACTGGTGGGTAAGCCATAATGGATTTGCCTATAATTCTGACCTTCCGGCATTGTGTCACGAGCATCTTGGAGGTACTCTCACAACTGATGCAGCTGTCAGATTCTCGAATCTTGCTGCCGAAGTAAGCGGTGGAGCTCCTGTAACCGACCTTACAGAATTTGCAAATAAGTATCTTAATGTATTTACAACCGGTTACCACTATGCATTCGGAATTGCCATCATTGCAATGATCATCTCATTGACAATATATCTTTCAAACAAGAAAAGATTCCCGGATGTTAACAAACCTAAAGCCAAGAGTGAATCTAATCTTTCAGGCGCCGAAGTTCAAATGGCTGCACAAGAGATTCGTCAAAGAATGTTTGCTCTGTTTGCAGTGTTCGGAGTTGTAATTTTCTTCTGGTTCTCATTCCACCAAAACGGCCTTACTCTTACAATGTTTGCCAAAGAGTACACCGACCTCAGCAGTATCCAGATTCCTTTAGGTTTTGTTACTCTTAAGGGTGCTGAGATTTTCCAGTCAATTAATCCTTTCTTCGTAGTATTCCTCACTCCAATTATTATGTGGTTGTTCGGAATCCTTAAAGCCTCTACTCCTAAGAAAATCGGTATCGGTATGTTAATTGCCGCATCTGCCTATGTTCTTATGGCTATCGGTTCACACGGACTTCCTCTTCACACCGACGTTGTAAATATGGGTGGTCTTGCAGATGCACAAAGGGTAACTCCTTTCTTGCTCATCGGTACATATTTCATACTTACTGTTGCCGAACTATTCATCAGCCCGCTCGGTATATCGTTTGTTTCTAAAGTTGCTCCTCCTCAGTATCAGGGTATTATGCAAGGCGGTTGGTTAAGTGCAACTGCTGTGGGTAATCAGCTGCTGTTTATTGGTGCAATTTTCTACGAAACTGTTCCAATTTGGTTGACATGGAGCCTGTTTGTTGTAGTTTGCTTAATCTCTATGACAATGATGTTCTCAATGCTTAAATGGCTGGAGAAGGTTGCCAAATAATTGATGCCCGAATTTTTAAAAAATTAAAAATATAATTAAGAGCTGCCCTTTGTGGCAGCTTTTTTTTATTTTTGAGGCGATTTTTTATCTATGGTTTTCTTCGCGCAGATGTTATAGATGGAAGTTTACAATAATTTAATTCTTTTAATAACAAGAAAATGAACAACATCAAAATAATTGCATTCGATGCCGACGATACACTTTGGGTAAATGAATATCATTATCATAATGCCGAAAATCTTTTCGCCGAACAAATGTCAAAATATTGTGACCCGGATACAGCCCGAAAAATATTGCTCAGAACCGAGAAGGATAATCTGGCTTTATTGGGCTACGGGTCAAAACCGTTTATAATTTCCTTAATCGAATCGGCTATTGAACTGAGCAAGGGAGCAGTCTCGAACAATGAAATAAAAAAACTTATTGAAATCGGGAAAAACACAATCGGCCAAAAGATTGAGCTGATGCCTAATGTAGAGAGCGTCCTTAAGAATCTGTCGGAACGTTATCCTCTTGTTCTGGCTACTAAAGGCGACCTTAAGGAGCAGGAGTCGAAAATTGAACGTTCCGGGCTTGCAAAATATTTTTCTTCGGTACGTATAATGAGTGAAAAAAATAATAAAAGCTATTCTCAAATTATTGACTCTCATAATATTGCAGCAAATGAATTTTTAATGGTAGGGAACTCTTTTAAATCCGATATTCTGCCTGTTCTGGAGCTTGGCGGTTATGCCATTTATATTCCGGCCGATATAACATGGGAGCATGAAATTGTCGAGGAGAAGGATCACCCGAATCTGATTAAGGCAGATGTATTATCCGAAGATTTATTCAAATTTTAGCCGATAATTAAAATATATACGATAAATTTAACCGTTAATTTACCGTAATATGATACCATTCGAAAAAAACAGAAGTTACAGACGATTTTATGAAGATGTTCAGGTTCCTGAGGATACTCTTATTAAGATGATCGATGCCGCCCGTTT
Source organism: uncultured Muribaculaceae bacterium (assembly GCA_964581375.1). Taxonomy (GTDB): domain Bacteria; phylum Bacteroidota; class Bacteroidia; order Bacteroidales; family UBA932; genus JAFIHK01. The sequence goes on along the minus strand of CAZOOH010000241.1, from coordinate 730 downwards.
ATCGCCATCGTCGAGAAATGTGCAGCCTATTAAATATTTCATTTCTACAGGCCCCGTAATGAATGGAAAAATCTTCACGACTCTTGCCTGGGCGGGTTATCTTAAAGATTGGGAGGGCCCTGTCGCCGGGGAGAGACCATCTGCCTACATAATACAACTGCACGACAAGAGTATTGCTCCGGGCTACTCCTGTGATCATGGAATTACTGCTCAAAGCATTTTACTTCAGGCTACAGATGATGGTTTCGGAGGTTGTATAATAGCATCGGTAAAGAGAGAAGAGCTTGCAACAATAATTAATCTGCCCGATGGTATGGATATAATAAATGTGATTGCATTGGGTAAGCCGAAGGAAGTGGTTGTGATTGACGAAATTAAAGATGGCGATGTCAAATACTGGAGAGATGAAAACGGGGTACATCATGTGCCTAAAAGGAGTGTGGAGGAGATGATACAATCTTTTAACAAGATTTAATTAACCAATTTAAATTGAATATTATGAGAACTTTAAGTTACAGATTTTCGTTTATGCTGTTGGTGATTTTTGCTGCAGCATCACTTTTCTCCTGTTCTTCGAAAAACGATGAAAAAAACCCTTACGGGCTTGACATTGTGAATACTGAAGGATTGTATAAGAAAGAGATAGCAAAAGATCCCGACAATCTTTTGGTTGACCTTGAAAAATATATTCCTAAAATAATATTCTGTTTCATTCTCACTCCATAAATGA
>CAZOOH010000240.1:0-3222 GCA_964581375.1 uncultured Muribaculaceae bacterium | reverse complement strand
CATTTGCCGACAAAAATCTGCGCGCCGTTTTAAATTCATCCACAGCAAAAAATGTAATACCTAAAAATGATTTAAGCACACCTGCAGGTATAACATTCTCGACATCAACATCTCCCAGCGGAGTTGGTATTAAATATAATCTGCCTTTCAATTTATAAATTTTTCTCAAAGGTATAAAAATTCCTACCTTTACTAAATGGAAAACGATAATCAATCCAATATAACCTTCTTTGGCACGGGCACGTCTCAAGGTATTCCCATGATTGGTTGTCAATGTGCTGTATGCACATCTTCTGACTTCAGAGATAAAAGATTAAGATCATCTGCACTTATACAACATAATGGATTATCTGTATTGATTGATGCAGGTCCCGATTTTCGTTACCAAATGCTAAGAAGCAAAACCAATCATTTAGATGCAATTTTACTTACACACGAACACAAAGATCATACAGGTGGTCTTGACGATATTCGAGCTTTGAACTATTTTAATAAAAAGCCCTTCCCGATTTATTGCGAAGAACGAGTACTGGAATCACTTAAAAACGAGTTCGCATATGCATTTGAAGAGAATCCATACCCGGGGGTTCCTCAATTTAATGTGCAGATAATAAAAAATGCTCCCTTTAAGATAAAATCGGCCATAAATGAGACTAATGATTGTACGATTATTCCAATAAGAGCTTTTCACTATAAATTACCTGTACTGGGATTTAGAATCGGAGATATTGCTTATATTACCGACGCCAGTCAAATACCTGTAAATGAGTTTGAGAAGCTTAAAAATTTATCGGTAATGGTCGTTAATACGGTCAGAAGAGAGAAACATATATCTCATTTCAGTTTAAGCGAAGCACTGGAAGTTATTGATAAAGTAGGAGCAAAAAGAAGTTATCTGACCCATCTTTCACATCAAATCGGATTACATACCGATTTACAAAGCGTATTGCCTAAAAAAGTATATGCAGCATATGACGGATTGACGGTCACTATTGATTAATTACTCCTGAGCCAATCAATTCATCTTTATTATACCACGCTGCAAACTGACCCGGAGTTATACCTCTTTGAGGTTCTTCAAACCTGATATATAACCCTTTCTCAAATTTATATAAAACAGCCTTTTGTAAGGGCTGCCTATATCTTATCCTTACAAAAAAATCTCCGTTTTGACCCGGATTCAAATTCAAATCTTCTCTTACATAATGAATCTCTTCATTGGGTATAAATAGCGATTTTCTGTACAATCCGGTATGATTCTGCCCTTCTCCCACAAAAATTATATTGTTCTCTATATCGGTAGATATCACAAATATAGACTCTTTATGCCCTCCAATATTTAAACCTCTTCTTTGTCCAATTGTAAAAAAATGAGCTCCCGTATGCTTTCCTGCAATAACACCATCCTGCGGTTTGTATTTAATTGGCGCAGATTCATACTTCAACTGCTCCTCAAGATTGGCAAAAACAGGAGTTTCAATATTTTGGTAAAAATCGTTAAAAATTTCAACGACAACTCCATCTTTTGTTTTTAGTTTTTGTTGTAAAAATACCGGTAAATCGACCTTCCCTACAAAACATATTCCCTGAGAATCCTTCTTTTCGGCAGATGGCAAACCCGCCTTTGAGGCAATCTCCCTGACAGTAGGTTTCAACAAATGACCTATTGGAAATAGCGTTTTGGAAAGTTGTTCCTGAGAGAGTTGACACAAAAAATAACTCTGATCTTTATTTGGATCGGCACCCGCAAGAAGTCTGTGAATTTCAATTCCATTTTCGTTTACAAAACTCTCCTTTTGACAATAGTGTCCGGTTGCAACATAATCAACGCCCAAATCTAGTGCGACTTTAAGAAATACATCGAATTTTATTTCTCTGTTACAAAGAACATCAGGATTTGGAGTTCGTCCTTTTGAGTACTCGTCAAACATATAATCAACTACCCTTTTGGAGTATTCTGCACTTAAATCGACAAATTTAAAGGGAATGCCTATTTTCTTGGCAACCATTTCGGCAACAGCTCTCTCTTCTTCCCACTCACAATCGCCGTGCAAGGTTCCTGTTGAGTCATGCCAGTTTTGCATAAAAAGCGCAATTACATCATGCCCCTGCTCCTTAAGCAAAAGAGCGGCAACACTGGAATCTACACCTCCCGATAAACCGACAGCAACTTTCATTAAAATTTAAATAGAAAAAGGGTAAGCTACATATATCGCACCGCTACAACCACCTGCCCTTGCTACCTTCCGATCCTGGGGGAGTCCAGTGGGAGCTGGTCGTATATGACTTACCCCGCGCAAAGGTAATACATATTTTAAATATTCAAATAGCTAAATTGCAGATGGGAACTCAAAAAAAGTGAAAGGAAGCAGAGAATCAATATCTTCAAAAACTTCAGTTTTATTCGCACCAACAGTAATTATCTCAATTTTTTCGCCACCCTTGGTACGATACTCAGCCATCACTTGCCTGCAAGCTCCGCATGGATAAGTAGGATTGTCACAAATATTACCGTTAACTGAAGCAGATATTGCTATTGATTTAATTTTTGAATTCGGATTTTTGGCCATGGCATAGAAAATTGCAACTCTCTCAGCACACAAACCGGACGGAAAAGCGGCATTTTCTTGATTATTAGCCGATACTATACTCCCATCATCAAGAAGAATTGCAGCACCTACATGAAAATTTGAATATGGAGCATACGATTTCTTAGTCTCTTCAATAGAAATTAAAGCTAATTCTTTTGCTTTTTCAGGTAAATCTTCGATTGATTTATATACATTATATTTTATTGTCAAAATTTTGCTTTCCATTATTATCTGGTGTTTTCACAAAATTAGTAAATTTGTGTCACAATAATATATTAATGCGATATTTAAAGGTTACCGTACTTATAATTCTTGTTGTAATTCTTAGCAATTCAACACTTTTATGTCAAAAACTGACTAGAGCCCAATATATCGAACAGTTCAAGGAGTTCGCCATAAAGGAGATGCAAGAGTTCGGAATTCCTGCAAGTATAACACTCGCTCAGGCATGTTTAGAATCTGCCGACGGTAACTCCCGATTGGCACGTGAAGGGAATAATCACTTTGGCATTAAGTGCAGTAATTGGACAGGCGATACTTTACAACACCACGACGATAAAAGGAGTGAATGTTTTCGTAAATATAAGAGTGCTTCGGAATCGTTTGTAGATCACTCTCTTTTTCTTGCCAC
>CAZOOH010000239.1:0-3230 GCA_964581375.1 uncultured Muribaculaceae bacterium | reverse complement strand
ACTCTCCGGCTACAAGATCGTGATTGCCAAGAGTGTAAACAGCCCTGACTCCAAGTTTTTCTGTGGTCATCTCAGAGGCATGAAAATTCATTCCCTTTTCATAGCAGATATCGCCGTTGAACACAATAAATGCCAGTTTATGATTTGCGATGAAGTTTTTAAGCCCGTCAGCAAAGTCCTTGTAAACACTCTCTTCCGTATCGCCTGTATGAATAAATGCAGATGGCTGGTCGGGTACGTATTTCAAAACAAAATCAAATTTGCCCTCTTGAGCACCGTTTCCCGTACTACCCTTTTTTAAGGGAATATAGAAGTTTCCTTCTGGCTCATATTTCTCCGGAACCGATATGTAAATAAATCTGGCCCTTTCGGCAGGATTAATAGTGTAAACACCGGAAGTTCCGGTAATCACAATATTGAATCCGTCTGTGACATTTACTCCCGCAACTCCTTTTCCGCCTGTGTCGACTACTTTACCTGTTATTGATGTTTGACCGTAAAGCAGTGAACTCAGCAGTAACGATATTGCCAGAACAGTTAATCTACTTTTCATTGATATATTTATCTAGAATTGATTTCCATACAATGTAGCCCTCTCCGAGTAAATGAAGCCCGTCATTGGTAAATTTCGGATCTAACTTTCCGCTCTCTTTTGCAACTAAATGAGTATAAACATCTATGTACTTCACTTTTCTCTGTTTACACATCTGCCTCAGAGAAGCATTTATTTCGATAACTTCTCCGCCCTTTTTTGTAGCTCCCAAATATTTCCCGAAATCTTCGTTCACCGGAAATACACTTTGAACATACAACTTGGTTTTAGGCGACTCTTTTTTGATTTTTACGACAACTTTTTCAATTGCGCGGACAATGGTATCTGCCTTAAGATCGTGAGATACATCGTTTATTCCGATTAAAAGAAATATTTTTTTTGGATGCCCCTTTATAATGGGGTCGAGTCTTTCATAAACACCTTGAACGATATCGCCGCTGATTCCTCTGTTCTTGATATTGCTGTCATTAAACAACTCGCTCCACTCACAACCGTCAGTAATACTGTTCCCAAGGAAAACTATATCTTTTTCGCCAATTTTCAGTTTCTCAAATAGTGATGCCTTTTGATAGTATAGAGTAGAGTATTTTTCCTGAGAATTAACGGAAATACTCAGGAGAGTAAATGCAAAAATTGCAAATAGGACTCTTTTCATAGCAGTTTAGTTATTTACGTACTTCTCGATAATTTTTTTCCAAATCATATAACCGTCTGCCATAAGATGTAACCCGTCATTAGAGTATGCGGTGTCCAGTTTTATTCCGTTTTTCTCTTTTAACGAAGAGTTGATGTCAATAAATGTAATATTCCTCTCTTTGCACATTGCCGCCAAAAGAATATTTATTTGATCGATAACATCGCTTTTAGTGGTCTTTGCCAGTTGCTTCTGGAAACAATCATTAACCGGTAAAATACTTTGTACATATAAGGTGGTCGATGGAGTCTCCTTGCGAATCTTGTCTACAATTCTGGTAATTGAATTGGCGATTGTATCGGCCGAAGATGTCTTTGCCAAATCATTTACACCAATCATCAGAAATATTTTTGCAGGTTTTCCCTTTACGATTGGATCGAGTCTGTCATATACACCTTGAGTAACATCGCCGCTGATTCCCCTGTTTTTAATATTCGGGTTGTTGAAAATTTCCGCCCACTCAGCATAGTCGGTAATGCTGTTGCCGATAAATACAATGTCGTTACTGTCTATAGGAAGAATTTTAAATAAAGACGCTCTTTGGTAATAGTATTCAGAATACTTTGGTGCTTGTGCGTTTAGTGCAGATGAAAGTGAGACCAGCAAAACTGAGGTCAATAAAAGTAATTTTTTCATGTTTATTTAAATATTCAGATTAGTACAAAATATAACCGGCAACTCCTGCCAGAATGATTACCAGGATTGGATTCTGTTTTAACCATTGTACGGCAACGAATGCTCCCCCGAAGATAACCCAACTTTTCCAATCGATAAAATTTTCTTTGTTCATTAAAAGAACTGCAGCCGACCCGATAAGCCCGATAACAATAGGCCTGATACCCTTCAGTGCAGCATCGAAAAATTTGTTTTTCTTAAAAGCTGCATACAATTTACATATAGTCAGTATAATTACGAAAGATGGGAGAACTGCTCCCAAGGTGGCTACAAGCGAACCGAACGCATTACCTGTAACTGCATAACCGACATACGTAGCGCTGTTAATTCCGATTGGACCGGGTGTTACCTGAGAAATTGCTATTAAATCGGTAAAAGTAGATGCATCAATCCAGTGATTTTTTGTAACAACTTCGTCGAATATAAAAGATATCATGGCATATCCGCCACCGAAAGAGAAGAGGCCGACCTTTATAAATGTCCAAAAAAGCTGTAAATAGATCATCTTTTATAAAATTTATAAGTTGCAACCCCAATAATTCCGCCTGCCAGGATAAGATATAGAGGCGAAATGTGGAAAAAAACTATCAGCAATACCGTAATGACAGGAATAAATCCTGTATAAATATTCAATTTTGATACGCCGGACAACTTAATAAGTGGAACTGCTATAAGAGCAACAACAGCCGGTCTTATCCCTTTAAAGATATTTTCGATCACTTCATTATTTTTAAAAGCGGAAAAAAACATAGCAATCCCTAAAATAATTAAAAAAGATGGGAGGGCTGTGCCGATTGATGCCACAATGCTCCCTTTTACCCCCTTTACTTTATATCCAAGGAATATCGACAGGTTAATTGCCATAATCCCGGGAGCCGATTGAGCTATGGTTAGAACATCCATAAACTCCTCATTATCCATCCATTTGTGCCTCTCAACAACCTCTCTGTGAATAAGCGGAATCATCACAAAACCGCCCCCGATTGTAAAGGCACCAATCTTTGAAAAAGTGGAAAAAAGTTTGAAGTAAGAATTCATATTGCAAAGGTAAAAACAAATTTTTATCCTTTTTGTGAAAAATTTTTTAGAATATTTTTGTTTCATAAAAAAACTATCATATCTTTGCAGCCCGTTTCGAAAATGAAACGCTGATGAGAAAGTTCTTTGATAGCATTGAAAGAGAGTATAAGGAAGAGGTTTTATAAACAAGAAACTTCGTCAAACCTTTTATAATAAATAGGTTTATCGGTCAGGGACAAGCTAAAAACATAAAAATAGAAATTTTTACAATGAAGAGTTTGATCCTGG
>CAZOOH010000238.1:1425-3236 GCA_964581375.1 uncultured Muribaculaceae bacterium | reverse complement strand
TGCCAGACTTGCGGGAAGGAGCCTTATGGGTAGTCTTCCGGCACCTGATTACTCTATAAATAAATCTGGAAAAGTTGTTGTTAGAATTATGGTAGATCAATATGGGAAAGTAGTAAATGCAATTCCGGGGATGAGTGGAACAACCGTTCAGGATAAAACTTTATGGAATGCAGCAAAAGAGGCAGCTCTAAAAGCAAGATTCAATATAAGCTCAACAGCTCCCGGCGTACAGGAGGGAACAATCACTTACATATTTAAACTGAAATAGGTTATTATTCGTACCTGAGAGCTTCAATAGGATCAAGTTTAGACGCTCTTACAGCAGGAATATACCCCGATGCAACACTCACTCCCAAGCAAACCAAAACTCCGCATATCATCCATAACCAAGGCATTACAAATGGACTATGCATTATTGTTGCAGTCAGATTCCCTACAATTATTCCCAATATAATTCCTATTAAACCACCAAGTTGGCCAATAACAATTGATTCAAACAGAAATTGTTGCTTAATAGTTTTCGAATTGGCACCCAATGCTTTACGAGTACCAATTTCGCGGGTTCTCTCTTTCACGGATACCAACATTATATTCATAAGTCCTACAGCCGCACCCAAAAGAGTAATTGCCCCAATTACAAAAGCAGCAATCGTTACGACAGATAATATACCCATAAGATCTTCCATCATGGAGTCCGATTTCGTAACTCTGAAATCGGTTTTATCGATTGGACTCAGCCTTCGAATAGAACGGAAAACTTGTTCGGCATTTTCAATTGCCTCTATTTGGTTCACACCGGTAGCCGGAATAACCCCAATAGTGTAATATGTATTATCGCTCAAGAATGAGCCCCTTGCATTCGACAATGTAATCCAAACTTCGTTATCGGACCCGCCTGTCAATGTAGAACCCTGAGATTCAAGCACACCCGAAACTTCATACCTTACAGCTCCTACAGAAATTACTTTTCCCACAGCACTCTCTTTACCAAACAATGTTGTTTTAATATTGGCACCTATAATGCAAACAAAAGCAGGCGATTCCAAATCTCTCGAATTAAAAGGTCTTCCCGTATTTATTTTTCCTCCGGTAAATTGCAGATAGTTTTCGTCAATAGCCCTTACTCTTATCGTTGGATTTGTCTTATTGGAAGCATATTTTATGGTGGCATTATTGACAGCAGTAGCAAAAACAGTTTTAACAGAAGGTATCGAATAGACCTCAACAAAATCTCTAGCCTGACTAAAGGTAATATTCCTTCTGTTAATAACTCTTGATCGCACATTCCCCGAACTGGTTTCAGAAAATTGAGACCGGATTGAAAAAGAATTTGCCCCCATTTTACCGAAATTATCATTCACCAATGCTTTCAGAGAATCTGTCGCAGTCAAAATTCCCACCAGAGAGGTAATACCTATTGCAATAATCATAATAGTAAGCACAGACCTCAATCTGCTGCTTCTTATCGACCTCATTGCAACATGGAAATTTTCCATCATCAATGGCGAAACTCCCAATTTATGAGCCAGTTTATTAATTCTGCCTTCCATTTCAGATTTCTATTTAGATGCGTAAAAGTAGGAAAATATCTCTTATTAACATAACTTTGCACCAAATTCAGAATTAATGAAAAAATTGCAAAAATCAAGCGAAAGACCATTCAGGTCTGAGCGTAAGACCGCCGCAGATGGCGCTCCGGAAAGAAGAAACAGAAGTGAAAGACCTTTTAGCAGAGGGGAAAGAACTTTTAACAGAGAAGAGAGACCGACCAGAGGAGTCGGCAGACCACGCAAAAACGACGATAATTCGTT
>CAZOOH010000238.1:0-1325 GCA_964581375.1 uncultured Muribaculaceae bacterium | reverse complement strand
AGAGAAAAGAGAACATTCAATAGCGAAGATAGACCTTTCAGCAGAGAAAAGAGAACATTCAACAGAGATGAAAGACCTTTCAACAGAGATGAGAGACCAAAAAGAAGCGTCGGAAGACCACGTAAAACAGACGATTCTTCATATAACAGAAGTGAAAGACCATACAGCGACTCAGGCAGATCCTCAGACAGACCAAAAAGGGTATTCAACAAAACTGACAGACCTTTAAGCAGAGAAGAGAAACCTTATGCAAGAAGAGAAAGATCATTCGATAAAAGTGAAAGATCCTTTGACAGAAGTGAAAGAACATATAACAGGAGCGAAAGATCATTTGACAGAGAAGAGAGACCTTTGAGAAAACGCCGATTGGCTCCCGCCCGCGAATTCGCACCAAAGAGAGTTCAAAAAGATCCGTCAAGGAAAAAAGATGATTCAATAAGATTAAACAAATTTATATCTAACTCCGGCATTTGCTCAAGAAGAGAGGCCGATGATTACATTACTGCAGGTTTAATCACTGTTAACGGTGAGATTATCACTCAATTGGGGTCCAAAATTAAGCCGGGCGACGATATCAGATTCAACGGAGAAAGACTTAAAGGCGAAGAGAAAGTATATATAGTTATGAATAAACCCAAAGATTTTGTAACAACAACATCAGATTCTCACGCCGACAAAACAGTTATGGATCTTATTGAGGGGAGATGCCCACAGAGAGTTTATCCTGTCGGAAGGTTAGATAAAGGAACAACAGGCGTTCTGCTGCTTACAAACGACGGCGAACTCACCGAAAAACTTACACATCCTTCTTACCAACAGAAAAAGATCTATCACGTATTCCTCGATAAGAACCTAAAATCAACCGATTTCAAGCAGATTTTGGAAGGAGTAACACTTGAAGACGGCGACATTCATGCAGATGCCCTTTCATACATCGAAGAAGATCAAAGTCAACTGGGATTGGAAATCCATTCAGGAAGAAACAGAATCGTAAGAAGAATATTCGAACATTTAGGTTACAATGTTAAGAAACTCGACAGAGTATACTTTGCCGGACTTACTAAAAAGAACTTAAAAAGAGGCCAATGGAGATTCCTTACTCCCGATGAAATTAACTTCATTAAAATGGGGTCGTTTGACTAAATGGAAGGCCAAAAAGTACATAAATCGGGTTTTGTAAATATAATCGGAAACCCTAATGTAGGTAAGTCCACATTGATGAACGCACTTATCGGCGAAAAACTATCGATAGTTACCGCTAAGGCGCAGACCACCAGACACAGAATTATGGGTATATTGAACGGAGAAGATTTTCAAATAGTCTT
>CAZOOH010000237.1:0-3267 GCA_964581375.1 uncultured Muribaculaceae bacterium | reverse complement strand
GAGAGGCAGCCAAACATTTACAATTATGATACGGGAAGATATAACAACTACTGTTTGTGCCCCTGCTACTGCTCAGGGAGTATCTGCCATTGCTGTAATAAGAGTAAGCGGACCGAATTCAATTGAGGCTGTAAGTAATATTTTTATACCTTTTAAAGGTCACTCACTAAAGGAGACTTCTGGAAACAGGATTAGATTCGGAGTAATTATGAGGGATAACGATGTTTTAGATGAAGTACTTATATCAGTTTTCAAAGCTCCTCATTCTTTTACAGGCGAAGATTCTGTTGAAATAGCATGTCACGGATCTATGTATATTCAGCAAGAAATAATTCTCCTTTTATATAAACAGGGTATTAAGGCGGCAAAACCGGGTGAGTTTACTCAAAGAGCTTTCTTGAACGGAAAAATTGATTTGGCTCAAGCTGAAGCTGTTGCCGATTTGATTGTTGCCGAAAATGAGGCATCTCATAAGATTGCTCTACAACAAATGAGAGGTGGATTCTCAAGTGAACTCTCAAAAATGCGTTCTGAATTGCTTGAGATAGTATCTCTTATGGAATTGGAGCTTGATTTTAGCGAAGAAGATGTTGAATTTGCCGACAGAAGCAGACTTAAATCACTTCTGATTAACATAATAAACCATATTCATACTTTAATTGACTCATTCAGGCTTGGGAATGTTCTGAAAAATGGAATTCCGGTTGCAATTGTGGGGGCTACAAATACCGGCAAAAGTACTCTTTTGAATTCGCTGTTGGGCGAAGAGAGGGCCATTGTATCTGATATTCATGGTACTACCCGCGATTTTATCGAAGATACACTTAATATAGATGGTGTTACTTTCAGATTTGTTGATACTGCCGGAATTCGTCAAACAAAAGAGGAAATTGAGATAATCGGAATAGAGAGAACGTTCGAGAAAATAAAATCTGCCTCAATTGTTCTTTTAATGTTAGATGCCGACAATCAAGAGAGTTTTGATGATAATCTGAAACATATATCGGGTAAAATTAATAATAAAGAACAGCACCTTGTTATATTGGTAAATAAGATTGACTTAGTTCCATTATTTGATAATCATAGGCTTAAAATGCTATGCCAAAAGTTTGACCTCTCCCCTGCCGATATATTAAAGGTATCTGCAAAACAAAAAATTGGAATTCCAGAAATTAAAAAGTTGCTCTTAAAATCACAAAGCGTTAATAAGGTTGATGTTAATGTGACACTTATAAGCAATATAAGACATTGGCTAGCATTAACAGATGCTTCAACTGCATTAAACAGAGCTTTAATTGGTCTGGATGAGCAGATACCTACTGATTTGCTTTCTCAGGATATTCGTGAGGCTATGTTTCATCTTGGGGAAATAACGGGAGAAATTAATACCGAAGAGGTTCTTGGAAATATCTTCTCTAAATTTTGTATCGGTAAATAAATTAAAACAAATTAAATGGCCGAAAACCAAAAAAATAAAGCATTCGATAATTCAGAATTGTTAAGAAAAGCTGCTCTTGACAGGGAGGAATATTATAACCAAATTGAAGCTGAGAAAAAGGAGGAGAGGTTGAAATTGGAAGCGGATGCAATATGGAGGGAGGAGAAAAGAAGAGCAATTCTTGACCTTGAGGACCAAATTGGCGCAATTGAATCTTCAAATAAATTTCTGAATAATTCTATCTCGTATTTGTATAACCAGGGAGACGAAAATAACTATAAGGAGATTGAGTCTATCAAAGAGAGAATTGAATCTAATCAAAGAAAAATTACGCATTTAAGAATTGAAATTGATGATGTATTAGCCAAAAAAAATAAAGACTAACTATCTGCTTGATAATTAGTCTTTACATTTTTTGAAATTGAAATTTAGCTATTTAACCAGCAATTCATATCTTTCTGAAACAACATCCCAATTAATTACATTCCAAAAAGCCTCAATGTAATCGGGCCTCTTATTTTGATATTTTAGGTAGTATGCATGTTCCCACACATCCATTGCCAAAATTGGAGTACCTTTTTTATCGACAACATCCATTAATGGATTGTCTTGATTCGGAGTTGAAGAAACAAATAGATTACCCTCTTTATCGACACTAAGCCAAGCCCAACCGCTGCCGAATCTGGTCTTTCCGGCATCTGAAAATAGTTTTTTCAACTCATCAAAAGATGAAAAAGCCTTATTGATTGCTGCCAATAATTTTGCACTGGGTTTACCACCATTAACTTTCATATTTTCCCAATAGAGAACGTGGTTGTAAAATCCACCTCCGTTATTTCTCACAGCAACCGGATATTTACTTATGTTTGAAAAAATATCGGTTATTGATTTATCTTCCAGCTCAGTACCTTTTACAGCATTTACAAAATTGTCAAAATAGGCTTTTTGATGTTTGCTGTAATGAATTTCAACGGTCAATTTGTCTATAAATGGTTCCAGTCCGTCGTAGCTATAAGGTAGTTGAGGAAACTCAAATTTATTAAAATCTTTCATTTTGTTTATTGATATTGTGTTATTGTTTTCGGCAGATAAAGAGATTGTCAATACCGTAAACAGTGTTAATAAAAATACTTTTTTCATAAAAATCACTTTTATTAATCAACAACAATATTTCAATAAAGTTCAAATCAAAACTTAATGTAATCTATAATATCTCTTGAATTCATTGATTCTATACCCTTTTCAATTGCAGCTCTCTCCCCTGCCCTCCCATGAATATATACCCCGAAAATCGCAGCTTCACACGGCCGGATTCCTCTTGCAAGTAACCCGCTAATTAAACCACACAGGACATCTCCACTCCCCCCTTTTGCCATTCCGGGAGTACCTGTTGAATTAATATAAAGTTTTCCCTCAGGTGTAAAAATCTGGCTGTAAGCTCCTTTAACAATTACAATAAATCCCTTATCTAAACAATATTGCTTTACTTTCAAATATCTTTCCTCCTCGGTCTGCCATGATCCAATTAGTCTTTCAAGTTCTTTTAAATGAGGGGTTAAGATTGAATTTCGAGGTATTTTAAACTCCAAATCAGGATTAGCAGCCAGTAAATTAAGCGCATCGGCGTCTAATACCATAGGCTTATCATAAGATTCAATCATTTTTAAAAGAGCAGCATAGGTTTCCGGCCTTTTACCTATTCCACAACCAACTCCTATTGAACTATATTTCTGCAGATTCGACGGAGGATTAGAGAAATGGTCTTCAGGATCTAGGCTTATTATTGAAGATGGGTTGGTAATATGAATAACAGAACTTTCGTGCTTTGA
>CAZOOH010000236.1:0-3277 GCA_964581375.1 uncultured Muribaculaceae bacterium | reverse complement strand
CCGGTGAATGACAATACGGCTCCTGTTGCTGAATTGAATTCATCTTCGTTAAAAGCGTTTTTATCGGTCGGATTCAAGTTTTAAACTACAGAAATCGACTGATGACGGACCTTCGTTAAATAACAGGTCAATTATTGAGAGATTCGGAATAAAACCATATTTATGGGCAAATACCTGCTGGTATTGCCCATTTTTAATTATGTCAAGATTACTTTCTTTCGGGTGTATAATATATCGATAATCGCCATTGGAATAGTTTTTTTCAAAACTTTCTGTCTCCCCTACTTTCACATTGATCCCTAAAAGTTCAATTATTAAGTTATTCATTTTAAAGTTAAGATCGTATAGAAAAACCTCTTTCTTAAAAAAGAACGGTCGAAAATCATCTTCGAAGTATTCAAAAAAAGGTGAAGACTTGTAGGCAGATACAATTGCCCTCCAATGACGGATTTGCCAGTCGTAAGAATAGTCGATTCTGGTATCTGTAATTTGAATTTTGGAACTGAAAGCTCTCTCTACCGGAATGTTTAAAGCTAATAAACCGTTGGCACTATAAATGTGGCAACGGTTTCTGTATGATTGCTTACTGTAATTTTCCCATTTTTCTATAAGCGGATTGCCATTGGCAATCATAAGAGCAAAGTACTCAACGGGAGGCAGATAAGCTGTACTTAAATAAATATTTCTCGAATTATTCATCAATTGAGTCGGTAACTCCTTTGACTATACCTCTCTTTGAAGATCTTATAAAACCAAGTATCTCTCTTTTTTCTACAGACTCGGGAAACTCAGCTTCAATTTTATCGCAAGCATCGGAAATATTAAGTCCGCTTTGATAAATTATTCTATACATCTCTTTAATTTGATCTATCTGCTCAACAGTAAAACCTCTTCTTCTCAGCCCAACAATGTTGATTCCGGCATAAGCAAGAGGTCTGTGACCTGCTAGAATATAAGGAGGAACATCTTTTCCGACCAATGAACCGCCCGATAACATTGCATGTGTACCTATCTTCGAAAACTGGTGCGCAGCTGAGTGACCGCCAATGATTGCCCAGTCGTCTACATCTGTTTCTCCCGCAAGTCCTACATAACTGACAAGTATTACATTATTTCCGACTTTACAATCATGAGCAACGTGAGCATAAGACATTACCATACAGTTTTTGCCTATTACTGTTTTTGCTTTACCGCTTGCAGCTGTTCCCCTGTTAACAGTTGCACATTCGCGAATCATTGTGTTGTCGCCAATCTCGACATAGCTGATTTCACCTGCGAATTTTAAATCTTGCGGAATTGCACCAATTACTGCTCCCGGGAAAATTTTACAATTTTTACCAATTTTTACGTAATCCAAAATTGTTACATTGGGGCCTATCCAAGTTCCATCTCCAATCTCGACATTCTCAGCCACATAAGAAAAGTGCTCAATTGTAACATTTGAACCAATTTTCGCATTTGGGTGAACAAATTTTTGTTCCATATTTTTTATTTATTTTTAATAACCTGTGCAACGAAATCACCTTCGCAAGCCAAGGCATTTCCAACGTAAACTTCTCCTCTCATCGATACTAATGAACGACGAATCGGACCATTTAATACCATTTTAATTACCAAGACATCGCCCGGTACAACTTTCTTTTTAAATTTTACTCCGTCAATTTTAGCAAAATATGTAGAGTATCTTTCAGGTTCATCAACTTCGGCAAGAACCAGAATTCCTCCTACCTGAGCCATTGCTTCAACAATCAAAACTCCGGGCATAACAGGCTCTTCAGGAAAATGACCAATGAAAAATCCTTCATTAATACCTATTGTTTTAATACCAACAACTGTATCGGATGTTTTTTCAATTATACGGTCAACCATCAAAAATGGAGGTCTGTGTGGAAGTAATTTTTTAATACCGTTAATATCTATAAGCGGTTCGGCATCGGGATTATATTTTGGTACAGATGCATTTTTTTGGTTCTCTCCGGCCATTTTACGAATAATTTTTGCTACAGTGGTGTTTATATGATGTCCTGATTTGTTTGCAATAATCTTGCCTTTAATTGGGAATCCGATAAGTGCGAAGTCTCCGATAACATCAAGAAGTTTATGTCTTGCACACTCATTCGAAAATCTTAATTCCAAATGATTCAAATAGCCGGATGGCACTCTTTCGAGTTTTTCGGTGTGGAATAGATTTGCTAATCTGTCAAGTTCATCCTGAGGAACAGGATTTTCTACTATTACGATAGCATTTTGAAGATCCCCTCCTTTAATCAGATTGTTTTTAAAAAGAGGTTCAAGTTCGTGGAAAAAAACAAATGTTCTGCACGGAGCAATTTCTGAAGCATAATCGGTGCTTGTATCGAATCTTGCATATTGATGACCTAATACTTTTGACTTAAAATCAATCATTAAATCAATAGAGAAACCATCGTCGGGCAAAATTGTAATTTCGGCACCACTGGTTTCGTCTTTGTATGAAATTTTCTCTTTAACTACGAAATAATCTCGTTTAGCTTCCTGCTCCTGGAAACCATCTTTAAGAAAGGCTTCAGCATAAAATTTTGCACTTCCGTCAAGAATCGGTGCCTCAGGGGCATCAATCTCTATAAGAGCGTTATCTACTCCCAAACCGCTTAGTGCCGATAATATATGCTCAATTGTAGAAATCTTCATATCGCCCTTCTCAAGAGTTGTTCCTCTTGCAGTTGAAGTAACATAATCGGCCAGAGCCTCCATTACCGGAGAACCCTCTAAGTCTGTCCTTTTAAATTTTATTCCGTGATTTTCGGCTGCAGGAATTACATTCATTGTAACGTGAAGACCTGTGTGCAACCCTTTCCCGCTAAATGTATATGATTGTTTTAGAGTGCGTTGCTTTTCTTGCATAACTATTCTTAAAAAGTTAAGGGAACAAAGATAAAAAAATATCTCAATTTTTGTGCAACTTACGGAACATAGCATATGCCCGCAGATACTCTTTTGCATCCATTGCAGGCGATCCAAGTAATGATTGATTCTCCTCTTTTATATTACTCATTATCCCGGCTTGTGCACCAATTTTTGTATTAGAAACTATATGTAGATGGCCCGAAATACCTACTTGCCCACCTATCATGCAATTGCTGCCCATTTTTGTTGACCCTGCAATCCCGGTTTGAGCTGCTATAACAGTGTTTTCGCCAACCTCTACATTATGAGCAATCTGAATTAAATTATCGAGTTTCACACCTTTATGTATTACGGTTGAGCCCATTGTTGCTCTGTCAATTACTGTATTTGC
>CAZOOH010000235.1:0-3287 GCA_964581375.1 uncultured Muribaculaceae bacterium | reverse complement strand
ATAGGTATCAAATTTATTGAATTAATGAACTCGTTGGGTTACAGAGTAATAATTCCTAAACACGAAGAGAGTGGCAGGGCATCTATTTCAAAAGGACTAATTACAAGAGCTAAGAAACTTGCCAACAAGAATGTGGCCTTATTAAAAGATATTGTTAATGAAAATTCCCCCTTGGTGGGAATAGAACCTAGTACGATTTTATCTTTCAGAGATGAATACCCTGTTTTAACCGATTCTGAATTGAAGGAGGATGCTTTGAAGTTGTCGCAAAACGTATTTTTGTACGATGAGTTTATAATGAGAGAGTTTAGAGCCGGTAGAATTTCCAGGAGTCATTTTACTAAGAGTTCTCTTAAAATTAAATTACACGGACATTGTCATCAAAAAGCGCTGGCATATCCTAAAGAGTCTCTTGAAATGCTCTCTATACCGGAAAATTATAAGGTATCGATGATTGAAGCCGGTTGTTGCGGAATGGCAGGTGCATTCGGGTACGAAAAGAGACATTCGGAATTCTCAAAAAAAATTGCCGAAATGCAGCTATTCCCTCAAATAAGAAATAGTTCAGATGATGTTTTAATTTCAGCTCCAGGAACTTCTTGCCGTCAACAGATTAAAGAGGGTACCGGGGTTATTGCAAAACACCCTGTAGAGTTACTTCGTGAAGCTCTCTTACAGGGTGAAACTAATTGATTGTATTTATTCTAAGCTGGTAGTTTTCTGCTTTATCTTATTGTAAGAACTTTCTTTATTTCTTTAAAAGAACTTTGTCGATTGCCTCTTTAAATGATGCTTTCGGAAGAGCTCCCATAGCCATTTGAGGTGCTTCATTCATTGGCACAAAAAGGAGTGAAGGAATGCTCCTGATACCGAATGCACCTGCCAGCTCTTGCTCTGCCTCCGTATCTACCTTATAAATATAGATTGAGTCTTTGTATTCTTCTGCAAGTTCGTCTAATATTGGAGCAACCATTTTACAAGGGCCGCACCAATCGGCATAAAAGTCAATAATACATGGTTTGTCGCCTAAATATTTCCACTCTGTAGGGTTGGTCTCATAATTTGCAACCTTTGTAAGAAAATCCTCTTTTGTTAAAAATGTTGGTTTCATTATTTATTTGTTTTTTGCTATTAATATAAATCTGTGATATTGATTTTCGTT
Organism: uncultured Muribaculaceae bacterium; assembly: GCA_964581375.1. Lineage (GTDB taxonomy): Bacteria > Bacteroidota > Bacteroidia > Bacteroidales > UBA932 > JAFIHK01. The sequence continues at coordinate 2,125 of CAZOOH010000235.1, read as the reverse complement.
CTTTGTCTGAACTGAAAAAGGGTATTTTATTAAAACTTCAAATCCGAATTTTTCTATTCTGCTCGCCAATTCTTCTAAATCGAATCCATTGTGAGGGACTGTTGCTGGTGCATGAAATGAACCATCTTCCGTTAACACATCTCCTAGTATAAACAACCCTCCGTGTTTTAAGGTTTTACTAATTCTCTCGATAATCTCATCTAAATTTTCTATATGGTGAAAAGCCATAAGTGAGATGAGCTTATCAATATCCCGATTTTTGTACAAAGACAACGGACCGTTAATTATTTCCACCTTTTCCAATTGTGCGTAATCGAGTTTAGATTCAAGTACTTCGAGCATTGAAGCAGATGTATCTGCCATAACCGCAAAACTTACTTCAGGTAGTAACTCTAACCCTACCAGGCCGGTACCGCAGCCGAAATCCATAATTTTGTCTTCTTTATCGAAGCTGATATATTTTTTTAGTTCTTCAACAAACTCTTTGGCATGGAAAATCTTGTCGGGAGTATCCCATTTATGTGATTTCGACTTGAATTCGTCTTCAGCAAGTTCGTAACCACTGTTAATTACAGTTTTGTTTAATAGTTCCAAGTCCGTTTCATTTGTATGATCAATTGTTATTATACCCGCAAACATGTCGGCATTTATTCCGAATACACCAGGTACTTGCGCCAGATCTCTCTGAAGAGGATTATTCAACACACAACATTGCTGCGTTTTAATCTTAATTATGGTTCTCATCTTTTTTCTCTTTTACACTTTTTTTCTCAAACAAACTTAAAATCAAACCACCTAGAACAGCTCCGTAGATTGAGCTCCCATACCAAGATGATGTAATGGGGCAAGTTCCACTTTTACAGCCCACGAATTTCCAATAAAGAATACCGGAAATTGCTCCTAAAATTATCCCAATAATAGTTAATATATTGGCTTTAAGGTATATTGAAAATTTATTCATAATCTATAAATATTTCCAATGGAAAATATTTACAAAGATAATTAATTTTATTTATTTGCAAAAAATGTAAATAAAAATATACTGATATCAAAAAAAGAGGTTGCAAAAATTGCAACCTCTTTTTTTTGACAGTGATTAGTGCTTAGTGACTGGTGATTAGTTATTAGTTTTATTATTCAATTATTCAATTATTCAATTATTCAATTATTCAATTATCTAGTAACTAGTCACCAGTATCAAGTCTCAAGTCTCAAGTCTCAAGTCTCTAGTTCCTATTCATCCCTTGGTTTCTTCTGGCTTCTCTTCTCTCTTTGAGATACTCTTCATAAAGTTTTATTTGATCCGGAGTTAGTACGGTTTTAATTAAACTGTCTTTTTTATGGTTTATCTTATTGAAAGCTTCCATATCTCTTTGACCCTCTCTCATCGACTTAGCTAACTCTTCTGTCGATTTAAGATTGATTTCGAGAACTTGTTTGTACTGATCTTGCGATAGATTTACCTTCTCTTTAATGGCTTCTGTTTGTCTTTTAGCCATCTCCTGAGGATTCATTTGAGGTCTGCCTTGTGCGCTCACAAGAGCGGTTGTGAAAACTGCCAATGCAATTAATAGTGCTTTTTTCATTTTTATTGAATTTGAAATTTAATAAAACTTAGAACAAATTTCTGTGTAAAAGTTAAACTATTCTTAATTATTCCGGATGTTGCATACCTTGTTGCATACCTTTATGCATCCCTTGTTTCTCTCCTTGATGCTCTCCTTGTTGCATACCTTGCATCATCCCTTGTTTCATGCCCTGCTGCATACCTTGCATCATCCCTTGTTGCATTCCCTTGGCTTTCATTCTCATCATATTAATTCTCTGCATATTTCTTCCTTTAAGTGCAGATAATCTTTGTTTGTTTAAATGTTTGTAAAGTTCATGAAACCTCTTTTGTTCAGGTGTAAGGATATTGTTTACAAGGCTGTCTTTTAGTTTTTGATTTTTAAGCATCTGCACACGTTGTGCTTTTATAGCTTCTCTGGCTTTAATTTGCTCTTTAGCATTATTCAAGTTTAATTCATAAATCTTTTTTTCCTGATCGGGTGTAAGAGCAAGTTTGGTTTTCATGTTTTCGGTTTGTCTTTTTGCAATCTCCTCGGGAGTTGCTTCGAATCTTTTT
>CAZOOH010000234.1:0-3310 GCA_964581375.1 uncultured Muribaculaceae bacterium | reverse complement strand
GTTGCTGCCATCTTCTTGAATGTTTCCACCGGATGCAGGAATGTTGCTGCCGGCTGCGAGAATGTTTCCACCGGACGCAGGAATGTTGTTGCCGGCTGTCGAAATTTCGTTGCCGGCCAGGTCGAGGTAGTAGTTGCCGAATTCGACTTTGCCGGTATGTGTGAATTTTATTGCGTTGTTGAGCAGATTGGTTATGATGCCGTCGAGTTTGAAGCGGTCGGTGCTGATGTTGGCTAATTCGCCGCGAATGCATCTGCCTAGCACGAGTTCTATTCCTTTACTTTGTGTTTTGTGCCAGTAGAGGTCTTTATAGTAGTCCATAACTTCGCTAAGATTAACCGGTACATAATTGATATCAATCTTACCCGATTCAATCTTAGAAATCTCAACAATGTCGTTAATTGTCCCCATCAACCGCAGGCTGCTCTTATTCACCATCTCCATAAACTTCTCTCTCTCGTCATCTGTAATGTCGTGATTAGAAAGTAGTTCAAGAAATCCGAGAATTCCGTTCATAGGTGTCCTGATTTCATGACTTATGTTCGCCAGAAAAGCAGATTTCAGTTTGTCGCTCTCTTCTGCTTTCTCTTTTGCTTTTATTAAATCCATAATCATTTTTCCCCGTTGCAGAACAGAGGAGAGTTCGTGTGCTATCATCTCAATAAGTCTAACGCTCTTTTAATCGTATGCATTTTCTTCGGTATAGCTTTTAATAACCAATATACCTACAGCGCGCTGATTATCAATAAGAGGTACACCTAACCAACACAGTGCCGGTTTTGGTGCAAGTTTTAAGTTTTTGTTTTTGGCAAATTCGAATAATTCATTCCCTTTTAACAGTAATCCCTCTTTAAGTTTCAGAATGTAACCCGACAAAGAGGTATCTGCCTTCCACTCCGAAACCCGGGTTGCCTGATTTGCTTCGGTGTTAATAACACGTAACATATCGGTCTCAGGATTATGTAAAGCAATATATAAATTGGATGTATCGATTACTTTTCCTAACTCACTCTTTACAATATTGAATAAATCACCGACACTCTCTGTATTTATGGAATTCTTTGCAATTTCGTAAAGAACTTGCTGAATCTCCTCGTCTCTCTTTCTTTGAGTTATGTCAAGAAATGTAACTACTGATCCAATAATTTTATCCTTGCTGATTATGGGATATGACCAATATTCAGCGAAAAAGCTTTCTCCATTCTTTCTCCAAAGAACCTCGTCGTCAACATGGCAATGAGATCCGTCGCGAAATGCCTGAAAAATTTTACATTCGCTTACATTGAATTCACTTCCGTCATTATGCTTATAATGAATTAAGTTATGCATGTTCTTGCCTATCAACTCGTTTTCATTAGAATATCCAAGAATTTCCAAAGAAGCATTATTACAGAAAATACAGTTCCCGTTAGTATCAATACCGTAGATACCCTCTGCCGTAGAGTTGAAAAGCAAACGAATTCTCTCTTCATTCTCACGCAGCGTCTCCTGCATCCTCTTAGCCTCAGTAATTTCCCAGGTAACATCTGCAAGATAACTTATGATTTCTATATCATTTTCATTATACTCAGTAGATTTGTTACCTACCCCCAAAACTGCTACAATCAGATTATTGCGCATTACCGGGACAACAATTTCTCTTAAAAGTTCAGCGTGACCTTCCGGAAGTCCCTTTTTCCCTTCCAATGTCTTATAATTGTTGTGTACAATAGGTTTCCTTTGCCTGATACAATCAGCCCAAACTCCTGCTCTGCTTAAACTATAGTGTTCATAATCCACATCAGAGGCATTACAGAACATCTCTTTTGTTTTAGTTGACCAAGTTTGAAGGCTGATGCTCTCCTGGTCAGGCATTACAAAATGGAAGAACCCGATAGGACTTTGAGAGAGTTCTCCAATTTCGTCCAGAATCTTGGTAATAGTCTCTTCCAGATTGTGGTTAGTGGAAAATTCAAACAATTTAAGTCTTGTCTCTACCAATAACCTTTTAAAACGATCTTTGGTGTGGTCCCGTATAACCATTACAGTTCCAAGGAAGATGCCATTCTTGTCGTTAATTGGAGTTACAACAGCCGAAATAGGAGTCTCTTCGCCAGTTTTAGAAAGTAAAAAAACCCTTTTTGTAATTATCGATTCTGAACCCGTTTGAATAATATTCATAACACCGTTCGGAACAATCGATTTATTCTCTTCATTAATGAACCGACAAACTTCGTCAATATTACGCCCTTTGGCATCTCTCTCCCTCCATCCGGTCATACTCTTAGCAATAGGATTCATCTGCTTAACATTCCCGTTAACGTCGGTAGTAATTACTCCATCGCCGATGCTGTACAAAGTAGCACTGAACTCAGTTTGAGAGTGGTGCAATTCACCGCTTTTTTGCAATAGTTTTTGGAATGTAAATCTCTGCCGGTAGTTGTACATCCATGCAGTAACAGCTCCGACAGTGATAATAATAGAAATTGTGAGTAAAACAATAAGTAATATTCTTTTATTCAGGTCTTTGTATATTTCGGAAGTCTCAATTTCGGAAATAATAAACCATGGTGTAGCTTCCACTTTATGCCCTACAAATAGTACTTTTTTGTTATTGTAATCGTAGCTTTCGGGCAGATCAACTTTTCCTGCTACAACCCTTACAGCAGAATTATTAGTGTCCAAAACACTCTTTTTAAGAGAAAGACTCTCTTGGTCGGCTCTTTTTGTCAGGCTGCTTAAAAAAACGACACTGTCGTTATCGTTTCTAACTATATAAGATTCAGCTGTTTTGCTCGGAGTTGGCCACTTTTGAATTAATGGGTGCAGATAATCGTCCGGTTCTACCCTCATAACCAGAGCAGCAATTATACCTTTTCTTTGATGAATGATTGGAGCTATAATTTCTAAATGGACCTTTCTGTCGACACTGCAGTAATAAAAATCCCTGAATTGAATTTTTCCTGAAGAACAAACTTCTCTGACTAATCCTTTTAATGTAGAATCTATAACAGTATGTTCGGGAACAACGCTGATAACCTCTTTTCCTGAAGGGTCTAAAACAAAAATATTATCGTAGCGTCCATCCGACATGATACTCTTAAGCGATTTTATGAACGGAGCTATACTTGCTTTATTGCCGTTCATAATAGCGTTAGTATAATTGGGATAAGGAAGAGATTTTGAAAAGAAATTCGCCTCGGATAATCTCTCTTTACGCCACTGAACCAATTGATTGACCTTTAGTTGAGAGATTGCCTTCAACTCATTAAACTTTTCGGACTGCACGATTCTTCGCTCCGAACGGAAGTAATAGTAGCCGGCAAAACTC
>CAZOOH010000233.1:0-3310 GCA_964581375.1 uncultured Muribaculaceae bacterium | reverse complement strand
ATTGTAAAAAAATAATACCTTTGAAAAAATTTATATAAAATGGCAAGCTTAAGAGTAATTAAAAAAGATGTTGATTTCCTTATTTCGGAAGTGATTTCGGACTGCTGGATGTTTGTTTATCTAAATCCCGGAAAAAAATATGAGGAGGCAATCGAGGTAATTAGCGAAGCAGTTGAACTGAGAAACGAACTATACGAAAAAATTAACCATCCCGAAAAGGAGAAGATTAAGAGCTATTACAAATCGGTAAACGAGGAGTTGCTCAAAGGTGTAGATTCTTTATTCTTGAAAATCAGCGCTTTGGCTCAATAATTAGTTTGTTGTTTCTGGTTGGATTTCACAATAATTAATTGATTCACAATAATTAGTTGAGTATTTTAAAGATTTAAGAGACGATTCAGATTTAACAAACGCATTAGATTCCAAAAATCGATTATAGCAGTTTAAATAAAGGTGTCAATTTTGGCACCTTTTTTTGTTTTATCGGGTTTGATGTCGTGTCTTATGTGGCACGTTGTGTGGCACATTGTTACGTAATTGCCACAATTGCAGTGCGTTGCACGAGTGTTTTGCAAATGACTGGCGGCCACGTGGTTATAAAAGATGTGGCACGCCACGTGGCACATCTTTTGCAACTAAAAGAATTACAGCAAGTTGCAAAGCGCTCGTGCATGATTTTGGGAATTTGGATTAGATTGCAAAGCGCTCGTGCATGATTTTGAGATTTTGGATTGATTTTGGGCGCAGATGTTACAACCTTGTGGTATATTTTCGCAGTTCTTTGGTGAGTTGTTTCTCCTCTTTGTTGCAATGGTTGAGACAGAGGGTGTTGAGAAGGGAGTGGAAGGCGGGGCCGTGGTTGCGGTGGCGCAGATGGCAGAGTTCGTGCAGGATTATGTAGTCGCAGAGTTCTGGGGTGAGTCGGACCAGGTGAATGTTGAGGTTGATGTTGTTTAGCTTGGAGCAGCTTCCCCAATTGGATGTGTTGTTTTTAAGGAAGATTTTGTTGTATTTGAACCCGTGAATGGCTGCCAGCTGCGCCGCCCGTTGCGGCAGCTCCTCTTTCGCTTCATACCTGAGATATTTAACCACAGCCTCCTTGAGTTGCGCCTGAAACTTAAGTGGGTCGGCAGATGCAGGGTAAATTACGGTTGCATTGGTATCGGAAACGCGAACCTTTAACTTGAAATTTTTTTGTACACCGGCTCTGTTTTGGGACGAATGAGATTCGTGATTTTGGAGAGAACTTTCAGTTCTGTTTTGGGACGAATTTGCGTCTGATTTTGCTGTAGGGGGTGCGGGTATTGCAATAAAAGGAGAGTCATCTGCCTTAAACCTGATAATTCTTTGTAATGTTTTTATTTCGAGCCCTTCCCGATAAATTATTTTGCGGGATTCCACTTTTTGGCTCTGCTTTTCGAGAGTCCTGCGAATCCAGTCAGATTTTTCGTCAATAAAGCGTTCTGCAACTGAAAATGAAGTGAAATATGGAATTGAGATGTTTATTCCACGCAAAGGATGAACAGAGAGACGAATTGATACTGCTCCTGCTTTTTTGCGGATGGTTATGGTGCCAAATTGCGGATGGGTAATTATTTTCTGCATTACCCGGGCAAAATTAGCAGAATTTTGTTGTGCAGTAAAAAATAATAGTTAAATTTGCGAGCCCGATTTTGGGCTAAAACTAATAATCAATTGCTTAGCAGATGGCTATTTACTTAAAAGCAGAAAAAAAGCAAGAGATTTTCGGACAATACGGAAAGTCTAATGCAGATACCGGTTCTCCAGAGAGCCAGGTAGCTCTATTTTCCTACCGTATCGCTCACCTTACAAATCACCTCAAAAACAACAAAAAAGATTTCAATACACAGAGATCATTGTTGAAGTTGGTTGGTAAGAGACGTCGTTTACTTGATTACTTGAAGTCAACCGACATTGAGAGGTACAGGAATATCGTGAAGGCCCTGAACCTTCGTAAATAGAGGCAAGAGGGGTGTCACTTGGCACCCTTTTTTTTTGAGATCCATTCAGGCATATCAACAATTTTGATAATTGCCGGTTATAAATAGATTTGATCAAAGAGACAGTAGAGCACCCCGGGGCTTTGATCGATGCGGACAAAATAATTACTCTCAAAGGGAGAGCCGGGTTGTATTGAATAAAAAATGAATATCGTTAAAAAAGAGATCCGCCTGAACGATGGCAGGATCATTGAAATTGAAACCGGTAAACTGGCAAAACAGGCCGACGGTTCTGTAGTTCTCAAAATGGGAAATACAATGCTTTTGGCAACTGTAGTATGCGCAAAAGACGCAAAGGAAGATGTAGATTTTATGCCACTCTCTGTTGAGTACAAAGAGAAGTATGCATCTGCCGGAAGGTATCCGGGAGGTTTTATGAAGAGAGAGGGGAGGGCAAATGATTCGGAAATTCTGGTTTCCCGTCTTATTGACAGGGCTTTAAGACCATTGTTCCCGGATGATTTCCATGCAGAGGTTTTTGTAAACGTAAACCTGATATCTGCCGAAAAAGAGATTATGCCCGATGCACTTGCGGGATTGGCTGCTTCGGCTGCTTTGGCTGTAAGTGACATTCCTTTTAACGGTCCAATTTCGGAGGTGAGAGTTGCTCGCATTGACGGGAAATTTGTGATTAACCCATCTTTTGAACAACTTAAAAAGGCCGATATCGATATTATGGTTGGTGCAACTATCGATAATATTATGATGGTTGAGGGCGAAATGAAAGAGGTCAGTGAGGCAGATATGCTTGAAGCTATTAAATTTGCTCACGAAGAGATAAAGATACATTGTAAAGCTCTGTTGGAGCTTCAGGAAGAGGTTGGTAAAACTCAAAAGAGAGCTTACTGCCACGAAACTCAGGACGAGGAGCTCAGAGCTGCAGTTCAAGGTTATTGCTACGATAAATGTTATGCAATTGCTAAAGGCGGTACAGCAAAACATGAGAGATCGGATGCTTTTGAAGCGCTTAAGGCTGAGTTTGTTGCAACATTACCTGAAGAGGAGAGAGATGCAAAAAAATCACTCATAGACCGTTATTACCATGCAGTTGAGAAAGATGCCATGCGTAATATGATTTTAAATGACGGAATCCGTTTGGACGGCCGTAATACGAAACAAATCAGACCGATTTGGTGTGAAGTAGATTATTTACCGGCAACTCACGGTTCTGCAGTATTTACAAGGGGCGAAACACAATCGTTAACAACTGTTACGCTTGGTACTAAATTGGATATGAAAGAGATAGACGAAGTTTTAGTTGCAGGTCAGGAACAATTTGTGCTGCATTA
>CAZOOH010000232.1:0-3311 GCA_964581375.1 uncultured Muribaculaceae bacterium | reverse complement strand
CACGCCCCGTTCGCAGCAATAATTAACGCCACGGCCGGCAGCAGGCTGGCAATAGCCGAGTCGCTCACCAACCTCGTTTGGGCACCGCTCGACGGCGGAATCAAAGGCGTTTCGCTCTCGGCAAACTGGATGTGGCCGTGCCGCAACAAAGGCGAAGATGCAAGACTCTACAGTGCCGTAAAAGCTGCAAGCGACTATGCCATTGAACTGGGAATAAACATCCCTACAGGAAAAGACTCCCTCTCGATGACCCAGAAGTACCCCGACGGCGACAAAGTTCTTTCGCCCGGTACGCTCATTGTCTCAACGGTTGCCGAGTGCTCCGATGTACGCGCGGTAATAAAACCAAACCTTGTCAAAAACCCTAATACAACAATAATATACATTCCGTTCGACATAATTACCGAAGATACCTTTGCCACCGGAGGGTCGGCGTTTGCCCAGGCCACTTGCCAACTCGGCAACGAAACACCCGATTCGGTTTCGGCAGAGCACTTCGTTAAAGCATTCGAAGTCGTGCAGGAGCTCATCAGCCGCAAATTGGTACTTGCAGGCCATGACGTATCTGCCGGCGGTATCTTAACAACACTTATGGAGATGAACTTCGCCAACAGCGAAGGTGGTTTATCGGCCGATTTTACCCTTATCGGAGAGAAGGACCCGGTAAGAGTACTTTTCGCAGAGAATCCGGGCGTAGTTATCCAGATTCACGACAACGACTTTGTAAGGGTAAAAGAGATTTGCTCCGACAAATCGGTCGAAATTTTTGTACTCGGCAAATACCACTCAGAACGCAAACTTACTCTCAAAAACGGCAAATATTCAGTAAAACTCGATATCGACAAATACAGAGATTTGTGGTTTAAGACCTCCTACCTGTTCGACATTAAACAGGTGGGCAGGAAATTAGCTGCAAAACGCTTCCAAAACTTTAAGAATCAGCCGCTCCAATATAAATTCCCTGAGCACTTTACGGGGAGGGCAAATATATGCCAAACCGATGAGGCACAACGTGAGCAGATGCCTGTCGCTGCGATTATTCGCGAAAAGGGTTCCAACGGCGACCGCGAAATGGCATGGGCTCTCTATATGGCGGGATTCCGCGTAAAAGATGTACATATGACCGATCTTATAAGCGGACGTGAAAATCTGGAGCAGGTAAATATAGTTGTTTTTGTAGGTGGCTTCTCGAATGCCGACACTCTCGGTTCGGCAAAGGGATGGGCAGGTGCTTTCCTTTACAACGAAAAGGCAAAAACTTCGCTCGAAAACTTCTATTCCCGTAAAGATACTCTCTCATTGGGTGTGTGCAACGGATGCCAGCTGATGGCCGAACTCGGATTCATTACTCCCGAAAACAGAGAAATGTCGCCTAAGATGCTTCACAACGACTCACACAAGTACGAGAGTGCGTTTGTAGGGGTAACTGTAGAGGAGTCGCCGAGCGTAATGCTTAGTTCACTCAAAGGGAGCAAGCTCGGAATCTGGGTTGCTCACGGCGAAGGTAAGTTCAGCTTCCCAAAAGATGTATCTGCCTATAATGTAGCTGTAAGATTCAATTACAACGACTACCCTGCTAACCCGAACGGCTCTCCGGAAGGTGTTGCCGGTGTTTGCAGCAGCGACGGACGTCACCTTGCAATGATGCCGCACCCTGAACGTTGTATCTATCCTCACAACTGGGCTCACTACGAGGGCAACAGGCACGAAGATGAGGTGACGCCTTGGATTGAGATGTTTGTTAACGCAAAAAATTGGCTTAATTCAAAGATTTGAGTTATATTTACATAAATAACTCATTACCATGGCCAAATCAGCAAAAATTTTTGTGTTGGATACGAATGTTATCCTTCACGACTTCCGCTCTATTTTCAACTTCCAGGAAAATGATATAGTAATTCCGATTGCTGTAATTGAGGAGCTCGATAAGTTCAAAAAGGGAAATGAATCAATAAATTACAACGCCCGTGAGTTTGTAAGGGAGATGGACAACCTCACCGACAACAAACTCTTTAACGGGGGCATCTCTCTCGGTAAAGGGAAGGGCCTGCTCAGGGTTGAGCTCGGCCACGCATTTCCCGACAAAATGCTTGAATCGTTTTTTGAAGATACCCAGGACCACCGGATTCTGGCAGTAACTCAAAACTTAAAGGACCGTTTTCCCGACAGGGTTGTAGTGCTGGTTACGAAAGATGTGAATCTGCGCATAAAAGCAAAAGCATTGCAGATACCCGCTCAGGATTATCTGACCGACAAAATTGACCACGAAAGGGTAGAAAATATAAAGAAGGAGGTAATGCACCTCGAAGATATTCCGCAGGAGACTCTCGACAAACTCTTCTATGTTGAGGAGGGTGTTCCAATTAAGGAGTTTAAACTCAAAGATGTACCTTGCAATCAACTCTTTATGTTGCAGGGAGGTAAACACAACTCAACTGTTCTTGCAAAGTATCACAAGGAATTCGATTCGTTGGTTGCAATCAAGAAACAGCATGTTTACGGCATCGACCCGCGCAACGATGAGCAGGTTTTTGCTCTGGACGCGCTGATGGATCCTGCAATAAAATTAGTCTCTTTGACAGGGGTGGCGGGCACAGGGAAGACAATTCTCGCTCTTGCTGCCGCACTTGCTCAGGAACAGAACTTCGACCAGATTCTTCTTGCCCGCCCCGTTATTGCACTGCAAAATCAGGAGATGGGCTTCTTACCGGGCGATGTTAAGGAGAAGCTTGCTCCATATATGTTACCGCTCTTCGACAACCTCGCCGTAATCAAAAAGGCTCACAAACCTACCAGCAGAGAGGCAGTAAGGATTGAGGAGATGCTCAAGAATGAAAAACTCTCAATTTCGCCACTGGCCTACATCCGCGGACGCAGCCTCTCCGATGTTTTCTTCATTATTGACGAGGCACAAAATCTCACACCACATGAGGTAAAGACAATTATTACCCGTGCAGGCGAAAATGCCAAACTGGTATTTACAGGCGATATTCATCAGATTGATTCACCATTCCTGGACATTCACTCAAACGGTTTAACTCACCTTGGCGAAAAGCTTTACGGGCAGGAGATATTTGCACACGTGAATCTGATTAAGGGTGAACGCAGTGAACTTTCGGAATTGGCGGGTAAATTATTGTAGTTTTTTTACTACATTTGCACCCCTAAAAGCAAAAAAAGCTTACAAATTCAAATCAATATATAACAATTTAAAATAAAATTTATGAGTAACATTAAGCGTTTTTATTACTTTGGTGGTAAAAGCGCAGATGGTGACGGCACATTGAAAAACCTCCTTGGAGGTAAGGTTG
>CAZOOH010000231.1:1179-3324 GCA_964581375.1 uncultured Muribaculaceae bacterium | reverse complement strand
TAAATAATCTGATTGCCGACGGTAAAATTCATAACGTAGGTGTTGTTCTGAACTATGCCGGCGCGGGCATGGATACAGGCAAATACAACTACGGCTACAAATACGGCTATCGCTACTCTTATGCCTACCGTTACAAATACGGCTATGGCTACAAGTACGGCGGCGAGCAGGAGCAGAAATAGCACGGCGCGCAGGGGCGCAGGGGCGCGCGCTGCGCACCTTTCTTTCGCCTTTATATTGCATAACGTGTTGGTAACGAGGTACAACGAAATTAAAACTCAAAAAGTTTCTGGAAACTTTTTGAGTTTTAGTTTTTAACACACTCACTATCAGTTAAATGTGCAATATAAAGGCGAAAGCGTTTTAAACCGCGCTGCGCGCGTGACACTTGCACGGCGAGCACGGCAAGCCGTGCACCGCACTTTTCTGCGCATTGCGCAGTAAGTGGTGCGCTACGCGCTCCTTTTTGACGCTCCGCGCAAAGGAGGCAGGGTGCTTTGCCGCTGGCGGGGGGACTTTGCCGCAGTTTGATGCAACTATTTGTTTTACTGTTATTTATAAATTTGATTTTCAATAAAATTTGAAAATTCAATTTAGAACACATTGTTTTTCAAGAGGTTGCATCAAACTGCGGCAAAGTGACGTCGTGGTTTTTCAAGAGGTTGCATCAAACTGCGGCAAAGTGTCGTCGTGGTTTTTCAAGAGGTTGCATCAAACTGCGGCAAAGTGTCGTCGTGTTGACAACGCGACAGGTGGAAAATTTTAAGTGGGGAGTGGATTGGTTCGGAAAAATGTGTTATATTTGCATAAAAAGGAACGTAAAAATGTTAAATACGACATAAAATGGAACGTAAAATTGAAAAGGTACTGATGGAGTGGAAGGAATCTGCAAACAGATTGCCTTTAATTTTGTATGGCGCAAGGCAGGTTGGAAAGACTTATACTGTGACTAAGTTCGCAATGGAGAATTACCGATTCTTTGTGCGTTTTAATTTTGAGGAGAATATTAGTGCCAGGCAAGTTTTTGATGGGGATTTGTCGCCGGCAGCGATTGTGAGGGCTTTATCGCTTCTTTCTAATACTACTATTGTTGAGGGTGAGACTCTCATTTTCTTTGATGAGATTCAGTCTTGTGAAAGGGCGCTTACTTCTCTTAAATATTTTGCCGAACAGGCGGCGGGATTTCACATTATTGCGGCGGGTAGTTTGCTGGGAGTAAAAATTAAAAGGGATAATTATTCGTTTCCTGTTGGTAAGGTCTCATTTCATACTCTATTTCCGCTCGATTTTGAGGAGTTTTTGTGGGCTCTCGGGAAAAAAGATGCATCTGCAATAATACGGGAGTGTTATTTAAATAATAGTGAGTGCTTTATTCATAATTTTTTATTGGATCAGTTTGGATTGTATCTTGCAATTGGAGGGATGCCTCAAGTGGTAGAAAGGTATCTGCAAAACTCCGATTTTAAGGATGTTACTCAGTTGAAGCGTAATATTATTGATTCTTATATTGCCGATATGGCTAAGTATTCGGGTCCGTACGAGACTGTGAAGATTATTGCTGCGTTTCAATCGATTCCTTCGCAATTGGCAAAGGAGAACCGTAAGTTTCAGTATAAGTTGATTAAGTCTGGTGCCAGAAGTTACCAGTATGAGGTTGCAATTGATTGGTTATGTGCGTCGGGCGTAATAAACAGGTGCGTAAAGGTATCTGCCGGAAATATTCCATTGAATGCGTTTGCAGATGTTTCTTCTTTTAAACTCTATTTCGGCGATGTCGGTTTGCTGGTGGCGCAGCTGGGAGTCGCCCCTGAGATGCTTGTAATGAACAGCGATAAATTGAATTTTATAAAGGGTGCCATTGTCGAAAATTATGTCTTTAATGCTTTGATGGCAAATGGTATTCGTGGCTTTTACTGGGAGAGTGAGGGAAAAGCGGAAGTGGATTTTGTGTTTAATAGTAGTTCAGATGCAAATGGTAACGCGGATGGTGGTGGTGTTCCTGTTCCCATTGAGGTGAAGGCGGCCGATAATGTGCGTTCGAGAAGTTTGCAGCAGTTTGTTTCAAAATACAGTCCGCCTTATTCTATAAGGGTTTCCAGGAAAAATTTCGGGTTCGAAAATGGGATTAAATCTGTACCGCTTTAT
>CAZOOH010000231.1:0-1079 GCA_964581375.1 uncultured Muribaculaceae bacterium | reverse complement strand
TTTCTTTCGCCTTTATATTGCACATCTGCTTGGTAAACAGGTAGTTGAAAATCAAAACTCAAAAACTTTAATGGTTTTTGAGTTTTTTCTTTTTCGGGAGTGGGTGGGGAGCTGGGTTTGTGGGTGCTTACATTCGTATGGCTACTCCTTCGCTTTATGGTCTTAATACCACTATGGCTCTGCCTGAACTTATGGCTCAGCACTGGACTCCTGTTACTTCTACGATTTCGGCGTATCTGACTAATTTCGATTTTACACAATCTGAGAGTAAGGCTATGCTTGAGACCGTTTGGTTGCAGTATTATCAGACGATTCTTAATTTGAATTCGATTCTCGAGGATATTGACAGTAAGAAGGGTGTTTTCTCGAATGGTAATTATGAGTTGATTAAGGGTGAGGCGCTTGGGCTTCGTGCTTTCCTTCATTTCGAATTGTTGCGCTACTTTGGTGTTGTTCCGGCGAAGATTGTGGCCGGCGAGAAGGCTATTCCTTATGTGAAGGCTGTTACCAAGGACCCGAACAAGCTTGTGGCTCTTACTTATGCTGAGGTTTTGGCTAATATTATTGATGACCTTAATGCTGCTGAACAACTTTTGGCTGCCGATCCTATTCTTACCTATTCGAATGCTGTGCTTAACTCGCCGGCCACCTTAGCTGGTGTCGATCTTACTAAGCCTCACCCTGCCGATGATTTCCAGTATTTCCGTCAGTCGAGGTTCAACTTCTATGCTGTTAAGGCTACAAAGGCTCGTTACTATTTGTGGTTGGGCGACAAACCTGCTGCTTTGGATAATGCTTTGGCTGTAATTAATGCTGTTAACAGCGATGCTACCAAGAAATTCACATTGGGCGACGAGGCTGCTGCCAATAATGCACAGTTGACATTCCCGAATGAGCAGATTTTTGCGGTTTATAATACTCTGGCAACCGAAACTCTGACTCCGGTGTTCTTTAATAATTACACTGCTTATACTCAGACTACTACATATTTAAATACTGCTTTTGAATCGACTCTGCACACTGCCGATATTCGTTATAAAAATAATCGTCTTTGGGAAGCAAGAGTTGTTCCTTTGTCG
>CAZOOH010000230.1:0-3332 GCA_964581375.1 uncultured Muribaculaceae bacterium | reverse complement strand
GAGCAATAGAAAAAGTAGTTTCAGATAAAGGAGAACTTAAAAAAGCGGCCGAAGAGATTGGATTTCCATTAGTTATGAAAGTTGTTGGTCCTGTCCACAAAACAGATGTGGGAGGAGTAGCATTAAATATTGCAGATGAAGAGACTATGGAGATTGAATTTACCAGAATGATGAAAATCAAAGATACAATAGCTATATTAATGCAACCTATGTTGTCGGGCTCACAACTTTTTATTGGCGCTAAAAGAGAAGAAGGTTTTGGTCATTTGATAATGTGTGGACTTGGAGGAATATTTATTGAAGTTTTGAACGATATAAGCACATCATTATCACCTGTTTCGACTCTTGAAGCCGATGAAATGATTTCCTCTCTTAAAGGCTATAAAATGTTGACTGGTGTCAGAGGTTCTGAGGGAGTAAACATAACTTTATTTAATGAAACAATAAGAAGAGTTTCAGCACTTTGTACAGCAGCCCCTGAAATATTCGAACTTGATTTAAACCCACTTTTAGGAAATCAGAAGAATGTTGTTGCTGTTGATGCTAGAATCAGAATAGAAAAAGAAAAAACAAACTAAAACTTTTAAATTATTGTAAATTTATTACATATTTTAAGAAATTAGTTTAAATTTGTAATCAATATTAACAAAACAGATATGGCACTAAAAGGAGCAGTTTATGTTGACAAAGAGAGATGTAAGGGTTGTAACGTTTGTGTTGCAAATTGCCCTACCGATACATTAGCTCTCTCTAAAGAATTCAATGGAAAGGGGTACAACTTTTCATATATGAAAAACCCTGAAAATTGTACCGGTTGTACAAATTGTGCGACTGTATGTCCGGACACGGTTATTACAGTTTATAGAGTTAAAGTATAAATAGGAATAAAATGGCAGAGAAAATTTTACTAAAAGGAAATGAGGCAATTGCAATGGCTGCAATCCATTGTGGTTGTGACGGATATTTTGGTTATCCTATTACTCCGCAATCGGAGATTATGGAGACTCTTATGGAACAAAAGCCATGGGAAACTACCGGTATGGTTGTTTTACAAGCAGAGAGCGAAACATCATCGGTAAATATGATTTATGGAGGAGCTTCTTGCGGGAAAAAAGTTATGACTTCATCAAGTAGTCCCGGACTTAGTTTGATGTGCGAAGGTTTGAGTTATATGGCTGGTGCCGAATTACCTTGTCTTATTGTAAATGTTATGAGAGGGGGCCCCGGACTTGGAACTATTCAACCTGGTCAGGGAGATTATTTTCAAGCTTGTAAAGGAGGTGGCCACGGAGATTATAAATTAATAGTTCTCGCACCTGCTTCTGCTCAAGAGATGTATGATTTCGTTGAAAAAGCATTTGATTTAGCATTTAAATACAGAAACCCTGCAATGATTCTGGCAGATGGTGTTGTTGGACAGATGATGGAAAAGGTTGAACTTAAGGAGCAAAAACCTAGATGGACAAATGAAGAGATTATAAAAATGTCTTCCAGTTGGGCAACAACCGGCAAAACACCTGATAGAGAGAGAAATTTTATAACTTCTCTAGCAATGGATGCTGTTTCAAATGAAAAAATTAATCACAGGCTGCAAGATAAGTACAACAAAATGGAAGAGGACGTTATGTACGAAACAATCAATTGCGAAGATGCCGAACACATTTTTATTGCTTACGGAGCAGTTGCCCGAATCTGCGAAAGTGCCGTTGAGATGGCAAGAAATGAGGGTTATAAAGTAGGTTTATTAAGGCCTATAACATTATCTCCTTTTCCTAAAAAAGCTATAGACAAACTCGTTCCACATTTAAAATCAATTATGACAGTTGAAATGAGTATGGGACAAATGGTAGAAGATGTAAGGCTGGTAGTTAATGGTCGTATTCCTGTAAATTTCTACGGAAGAGTCGGCGGTATTGTTCCTTCTCCGGAAGAAGTTTTAAATGCCCTAAAAAAAGAACTCAATTTTTAATCTAGAAAATATGGAAATTCAAGATATAATGAAACCAGAAAATCTGGTGTACAAAAGAACCCCGCTTTTACTCAATAATGAGATGCACTATTGCCCTGGTTGTACTCACGGAACTATCCATAAAGCAATAGCCGAGGTAATTGATGAGATGGGAATCCAGGAAAACACAATAGGTATTTCTCCTGTAGGTTGCTCTGTATTCGCTTATAATTATATAGATATTGATTGGCAACAAGCTGCACATGGCAGAGCACCTGCTTTAGCGACTGCTACAAAACGATTATATCCCGATAAATATGTATTTACTTACCAAGGAGATGGTGATTTAGCTGCTATAGGCACGGCAGAAATTATGCATGCATGTAACAGAGGAGAAAATATATTGGTAATCTTTGTAAATAATGCAATTTACGGAATGACAGGAGGACAAATGGCTCCTACAACATTAAAGAACATGATTACAGCGACATCTCCATACGGAAGACAAGTTGAACATGATGGTACACCATTAAAAATGACTGAACTTATTGCACAATTAGACGGTACTTGTTATGTTACGAGATTATCGGCTCATAATCCCGCATCTGTTAGAAAATTAAAAAAGGCAATAAAAAAAGGCTTTGAGAATTCAGAACAGAAAAAAGGTACATCATTTATTGAAGTTGTGTCGACTTGTAACTCTGGTTGGAAAATGACTCCGGTTCAAGCTAATGAATGGATGGTAGAAAACATGTTCCCTGTATTCCCTTTAGGTGATATTAAAGACAGATAATATTAAAAATATGAAAGAAGAGATAATAATAGCCGGTTTTGGTGGTCAAGGTGTACTATCTATGGGTAAAATTCTGGCATATTCAGGTATAATGCAAGACCAAGAAGTTACATGGATGCCTTCTTACGGACCCGAAATGAGAGGTGGTACATGTAATGTTACTGTGATACTCAGCGACAAGAAGATAAGTTCTCCAATTCTTGGTATGTGCGATACTGCTATCATACTTAATCAACAATCATTGGATAAATTCGAAAACGCCGTTAAACCGGGTGGTTTTCTGCTATACGATCCTAATGGCATTTCCAGGCATCCTTCAAGAAAAGATATCAATATTTTTTCAATTGAGGCTGCTTCTATTTCTGGTGAATTAGGAAATGCTAAAGCCTATAATATGGTTGTTTTAGGCGCTTATCTAAAATTAAAGCCAGTAGTAAAAATTGAGAATGTTATTAAAGGGATTAAGAAATCAATTCCTGAACGTCATCATGGCCTCATTCCTATGAATGAAGCAGCTATAAAGCACGGAATGGATAAAGTAAAGTCTCTATTTACACTATAAACATTGGATAATGTTGTTAAACGGCCTCT
>CAZOOH010000229.1:0-3381 GCA_964581375.1 uncultured Muribaculaceae bacterium | reverse complement strand
GCATAACTGAACATATAAAAGACTATTATATATAAAAGACTATTATATAGATAAATGAAGTATCTGGACTACATAAACTCACCCGAAGACTTAAAAAAACTTCCTCAGGAAAAATTTCCGGAGCTATGTCAAGAGATCCGAGAATTTCTGGTTTCGGCTTGTTCCGAAAATCCGGGACACCTAGGGGCCAGTTTAGGCACGGTTGAATTGTCAGTGGCACTTCACTACCTATATAATACTCCTAAAGATAAAATAATATGGGATGTAGGTCACCAGGCCTACACCCATAAAATTTTAACCGGCCGTAAAGATCAATTTGTAAATAACAGAAAATACAAAGGAATCAGCGGCTTTCCCAAAATATCAGAGAGTGAATACGACTCATTCGGAGTTGGTCACTCATCTACCTCCATATCTGCCGCACTGGGTATGGCTGTAGCTGCCCAACTTAATAATACGGGCGAAAAAATTGTTGCTGTTATTGGCGACGGTGCGCTTACAGGCGGATTAGCTTTTGAAGGGCTGAATAATGCCGGAGCACTTCATTCAGATATTCTTGTTATAGTTAATGATAACCAAATCTCAATTGACCCGAATGTTGGAGCCTTACATAATTATTTAACAAAAATATCTACATCCCATTTTTACAATAAGGCAAAAAACAGAATTTGGAAAGCTCTAGGAGCAAATATCTTCAGAAACCTTATTCAAAAGTTTATGTTCAGTACAAAAGCTGCCTTTTTCAAAAGCGGCTCTTTATTTGAATCATTAGGATTTCGTTATTTCGGAATTGTTGACGGCAATGATATTAATCAATTAATGTTGACTCTCGGAAATATAAGGACAATCGACGGACCAAAAATCCTTCATATTAGGACAGTCAAAGGTAAAGGCTACGAACCTGCTGAAAAAAATCAGGTAATATGGCATGCTCCCGGAACTTTTGACAAAGAGACCGGAAAACGTAAAGACGGGAAAAGTACAAATTCGGACAGATATCAGGACGTATTTGGAGAAACTCTTGTAGAATTGGCAAAACAAAATCCAAAAATTATCGGTATCACTCCTGCAATGCCATCAGGAAGTTCTTTGAATATAATGATGGAGACAATTCCCGAAAGGTCATTTGACGTAGGAATTGCTGAGCAACATGCTGTAACATTCTCAGCCGGTCTTGCTGCCTCAGGTATGTTACCATACTGCAATATATACTCATCGTTTATGCAACGAGCATACGACAGCGTAATACACGACGTTGCAGTACAGGATTTAAAGGTCATATTTTGTTTAGACAGAGGAGGGCTTGTAGGCGAAGACGGAGCAACACATCATGGAGTATTTGATTTAGCATATTTTCGCTGCATTCCGCAAATTACTATTGCCGCACCTATGAATGAACTGGATCTTAGAAATCTGCTTTATTCAGCTCAATTTAAAGAATACGGAATTACTTCAATTCGATATCCGAGAGGTTACGGTGTTGGTTTAAATTGGCGTAATACAGAATTTGAAAAAATCGAACCCGGAAAAGCTAAATTACTCAATGAAGGCAATTTAGTTGGGCTCTTAACTATCGGTACAGTGGGCAATTTTGCATCAGAGGCAATAGAGAGTTTGAACAAAGAGGGCATTAATGTGTTGCACTATGATATGAGGTTTTTAAAACCGATTGACACAGATGCACTGAATCACGCAATATCTGTATGCAGTACTTTGATTACTATTGAGGATGGAACTATAATTGGCGGCTTGCATTCAGCCGTTGCCGAGTATATTACTTCTTTAGGACTTAATACAAAAATAATTGCTATGGGAGTACCCGACAGATTTATAGAACAAGGCAGTGTTGCAGAACTTCGAACTGAATGTGGCTTTGATACCTCAAGCATTTATACAGCTATTAAAAATGTCCTACAAACATCATAAAGAGCAACTTGATCGTAGTGATAATCGTAATCAAAACGATCATCATGACCACCATTTTCGTCGTAAACGACACAGAAAAAAAGAACACCATCATTCATACGAAACCAATTCAAAAACCGACGAATTTCTTACCCACCCTGTTTGGGGTCTAATAATTTTTGTCGGAATTATTTGGTTTATTTTCTTCTGTACATTTAAAATGGGATCTTATCCCCAAGCCGGAATAGAGTGGCTTATGGATAAGGCTGCATTCAATATCAGAGAATTATTGCCTGTAAGCTGGATTAATGACTTTCTTACAAAAGGGGTAATTATGGGTGTAGGAAGTGTGTTGGCATTTCTCCCAAATATTCTAATACTTTTTTTCTTCCTGTCACTTTTATCAGAGACCCAATATCTGCCGAGAGCAGCTGTTATCATGGATAAATATATGCACCGGATTGGTTTGCACGGGAGCTCTTTTATTCCTTTGTTAATGGGTTTCGGTTGTAATGTGCCTGCAATAATGGCAACCAGAACAATCGAAAGGAAATCGGACAGAATCATTACAATGTTAATGATTCCTTATATTCCTTGTAGTGCCCGAATACCTACTTTTCTTTTATTTTCCGGAATATTCTTCCCTCAACATCAAGTGACGGTTTTAATGTCATTATATTTTGGAGGAATACTCATAGGAATATTGATGGCTCTACTGTTTAAAAAAATATTTTTCCACTTTTCTAAAAAAGATTATCATATTCCCCTCTTTCTATATCAAACTCCTTCGTGGTACAAAACACTCCTTAATATGTGGGATGCTGCATGGGAATATGTAAAAAAAATTGGAACAGTTGTCCTTGTTGCTGTTATAATAGTTTGGGCATTAGATTATTTTCCTCTTAAAAAGGGAGATGTCAGAACTACTTTAGAGCCATCTTACCTTGAACAATTCGGCAAATCTATAGAGCCCTTAATGGCTCCCCTTGGATTTGACTGGAAAATGAGTGTGAGTCTTGTAACCGGTGTTACTGCAAAAGAGTTTATTATAAGCACTCTCGGTGTAGTCTACCAGGCAAATGATACAGGTCCCGGAGCTGCAGCAACGGGAACACCTACATCTCTTGCAAAAAGAATAAAAGAGGAGAAGGTTTTCAAAAAGTCAAATGCACTATCTTTTATGATTTTCGCACTTTTATATATGCCTTGCGTTGCAGCCGCATTCACCATTATGAAAGAGAGCGGATCGTGGAAATGGGCATTGCTTTCAATATTTACTACAATTTCTGTAGCTTGGATTGCAGCTTTTTTATCTTTCCGCATAGGAACACTCATTTGGGGATAAAATATTTTAGAAAAATTTTTGCAGATTAATCAAAAACTTATATCTTTGCAGTCCCTAAAAAACAGGGAAGAGCAAATTGCCGATGTAGCTCAGTTGGCCAGAGCAGCTGATTTGTAATCAGCTGGTCGGGG
>CAZOOH010000228.1:0-3389 GCA_964581375.1 uncultured Muribaculaceae bacterium | reverse complement strand
AGGGTTTGCGTAACCGGTGTTACTATCTGTATTTGCACTTGCCGAATTATTGTAAGATGCATTCAAATTAACCCCGAAAGTAAGCCATTTCCTTGGAGTAAAATTTAAATTTGCTCTTGCAGATATCCTGTCATATTTACTTTTCTTAACCCATCCGTTATCGGTTATATAACCTACAGACAAATAATAATCGGCAGATTCAGTGCCACCTGTAGCGCTTATATTAGCCTCAGAACGATTTCCAAGTCTAACAATTGGTGAATACCAGTCTGTATCATTCCAAAGCATTGTAGCATTTGGATTCAAAGTAGGCGCATAAGTATTTGGATCATATTGAATTACATTTCCACTTGTAATACCAAAGAAAGGATTATACCCTAAATTTGAAACAATACCGTTAGATGTAGTTCCCGATGCAGCAGCACTAGCTGCAGCAATGGTTTGCCCACCTGAAACCAATGAATTTCTCAGAGATTCCCACATAATAGGATAATACTGGTATGCATCAATCCTGTCATATTCAGGAAGACCTCTTGAAGAAAAACCTTGAGTTAAAGTTGCACTAATGTTTAGCTTTTCTTTTTTACCTTTTTTGGTTGTAATCATAACAACCCCGTTTGAACCTCTGGATCCAAACAACGCAGTTGAAGCAGCATCCTTCAGAATATTGATTGATTCAATATCAGCAGGATTAATGTTAGCCATGACTCCATTATATGGAGCGCCGTCAACAACAATTAAAGGAGATGATGAGTAGTTGACAGATCCAAAACCTCTAATACGGATTGTAGGGTCAGAACCAGGTTGTCCGTATGCAGTATTAACCTGCACACCTGCCGAAGTTCCGGACAATGCTGCCAAAGGATTGGTTACAGGCCTTTTCTCAATTGCAGAAGCAGATACAGATGAAATAGCACCCGTTACACTGGATTTTTTAGTAGTTCCGTATGCAACCATTACAACTTCGTCAAGTGCCAATGCATCTTGCTCAAGTTCTACATCAACTACAGATCGTCCCGAAACAGGGACTTCGATGGTTTTGTAACCGATGAAACTGAATATTAACGTACCGTTTGAAGAAACGTTAATTGTGTATTTTCCGTTTTCGGTTGTAGATGCTCCCGTTGTGGTTCCTTTAACTTGAATTCCCACGTAAGGAAGAGGGGCTCCCGTCCCCTTCTCTTTAACGGTTCCTGTCACTTTTATACCTTGTGCAAACAGTACACTTTGGCATACTAGTAAAAGAGCCGCAAATAATAGACTGAATTTTTTCATTAAAAAAGTTTTTGTTTGGTTAGTTTATTTGGCTTATTAGATTCAAATATAGTAAAAATAATTTAAAATAAGTTAAGCATTCATTGTATATAGGCAATAATAATTACAATTCGTAAATATAGGCATACTACATAAAACATAATTTTCGACCAATATAAATTAATATTTTTTCATAAAAAAATTTGCTTATAAATCATAAGCAGTGTAATTATAATTTATAATAAAAATATTATGGATTATAATAAAAATGAGCTTTTGGGATGACTTCAATTTATCACAAAAAAAGAAAAGCCGAACTAAATTAGTTCGGCTTTTCTTTATCACTGGAAATTTATTTATGAATCTTTCAAATTATTTAAACTTCCTATAAACTTATCGACCTTATGTTTTGCATAATCCAATTTGATAGTTAGACTCTTCTTTGTTTCAGAAGGAGTATTATACATAGATTCAAGCATAATCGCCTCACATATAGACCTTAATCCTCTTGCACCAAGTCTGAATTCAATAGCAGTATCTACTATATAATCCAAAACGTCGTCCTCAATTTTTAATTTTACACCATCCATCTCAAACAACTTAACATATTGTTTGATAAGAGCATTCTTAGGTTTTGTCAAAATATTTTTAAGCGCATCTCTGTCTAAAGGAGACAAATAAGTCAGAACAGGTAGACGACCGATTATTTCCGGTATGAGACCATATTTTCTTAAGTCCTGAGGAGCAATATATTTAAGAAGATTGTTTCTGTCAATATGTTCACTCTTTTTAGAGGCTCCGTATCCGACAATCTGAGTATTCAGTCTTTGAGAAATTTTCTTATCGATTCCCTCAAAAGCACCACCGCAAATAAAAAGAATATTCTTAGTATCAACAGCAATCATTCTCTGTTCAGGGTGTTTTCTGCCTCCTTGAGGCGGAACATTTACCACACTGCCCTCCAGAAGTTTCAAAAGAGCTTGTTGCACACCTTCACCCGAAACATCTCTTGTAATAGAAGGATTATCGCTTTTTCTGGCAATTTTATCGATTTCATCAATAAAGACAATGCCCCTTTGAGCCTGTTCAACATTGTAATCGGCTTCCTGGAGTAATCTGGTTAAAATACTCTCAACATCTTCACCCACATATCCGGCTTCGGTGAGAACAGTAGCGTCAACAATAGCAAACGGTACATGTAACATTCTAGCAATTGTTTTAGCTAAAAGCGTTTTTCCCGTTCCGGTTTGTCCAACTAAAAGAATATTAGATTTTTCCAGTTCCAGATCTTCATCGCCGTGACTGTCAATTCTCTTATAATGGTTATATACAGCTACCGATAAATATTTTTTAGCCTCCTCCTGACCAATAACATACATATCAAGAAAAGCAGTAATTTCTTTAGGTTTAAGAAGCTTATAACCACTTTCGGTTTTTTTAGATTTCCCTTTCTTTGAGGCAGATTTTGCATAATCAAGTGCTTGTTGAGCACAGTCATTACATATTGATGCAATCTCTCCCTGAACCAAGACATCCACTTCAGATTTATTTCTACCGCAAAATGAACAAAAATCGTCAAATGATGAAGACATGATTATTTCTTGGATTTAATGAGAATTTCGTCAATCATACCGTACTCTTTGGCCTCGACAGAAGTCATCCAATAATCTCTGTCGGCATCCTTTTCTATTTGCGCAACAGGTTTACCTGAATGTAAAGAGATAATCTCATAAAGTTCCTTTTTGAGCTTCACAATTTCCCTTGCAGTAATTTCAATATCGGTAGCCTGTCCTTCGGCACCACCCATCGGTTGATGAATCATCACTCTTGAATGAGGTAAGGCAGATCTCTTTCCGGTCGCGCCGGCAGTAAGCAATATTGCAGACATTGACGCAGCCATTCCGGTACAAATTGTTGCTACCTCAGATGAAACCAGTTGCATGGTGTCATAAATACCCAATCCGGCATAAACAGAACCACCCGGAGAATTGATATAAAGCTGAATATCAGATTTTCCTTCAGTTGAATCCAAATAAAGCAACTGAGCTTGAATGATATTCGCAACATCATCGTTAATTGGAACACCAAGAAAAATAATTCTATCCATCATTAATCTTGAAAAGACATCCATAGCA